>JAPPAB010000158.1 GCA_026705765.1 Gemmatimonadota bacterium | reverse complement strand
CAGAGACCACAATGCTGCGATAAACATATTGACGTTGGGGCTACAACGTCAGGCGGATTGACCGTCAAGAAGCCCAACTGCTCTATCGTTGGGAGTAGTCACGATAATACTGTCACGCCTGTAATTTCAACTCAAAAAGTCCCCGCATATTTGTGATTCTCACCGTATATTTCTGTTTTTTTTAGTTTTTGAGATTGAGTATAAAAAAAACTGCGAATGGATTTCCCATTTACAGTTCGGAAAAATATAGGGCGGGCACAGGGACACCGCCCCTACGTATGCCTGCGCTGCATCTATCTATATCGCACCTTTTATCTGTGTCCATCTGTGTCCATCTGTGGTTGCTTTTGTAGTTGCTTCTTCCCCTTTTCAACATCTTCCATCGCCGTCATAATCCCCTCAATAAACTCATCTGCCGCATCGTCTTTCTGCTTTTGCTGCTGTTCGTAAAGCAAGCGATAGACCTCGCACTCCTCCAGCAAATCGTCGTGGAAACCCCAGCCCGCCATGCGACCATTGTCCAGCACCAGGATGCGATCTGCCCGCATCGCAGTAGAAATCCGGTGGGTAATCACAAACGTCGTGCGCCCCTCCATCAAGTGATCCAGCGTCTCTTGAATCTTCGCCTCTGTCTTTGCATCCAGCGCCGAAGTCGTATCGTCCAAAATCAGAATACTGGGATCGGTGACCACAGCCATCGCAAAAGCCAGACGCTGTTTTTGCCCGCCCGATAAATTGGTACCGCGCTCCTCGACCGGCGCTTCGTATTTCTCTGGCAGCGTCATGATAAAATCGTGCAACTCCGCCGACTTAGCCGCCGCCATCACCTGCTCGGGCGTGGTATGGGGCTGACCGTAGCGAATATTATCGGCAATCGTCCCGGAAAACAGAACGGGTTCCTGGGGCACCATACTGATGTGCTGTCGCAGTGAAGAAATTTTGACATCTTGTATATCGTAATCGTCCAGAATAATCTTCCCCTCTGTGGGTTCATAAAGACGCATCAACAAACTCACCAGCGTACTCTTCCCCGAACCCGAAGGCCCAACCACAGCCACCGAAGTGCCAGGCCGCACGACAAACTTGAGATCTCGAAGAACGTAATCACCCGCCTCGGTATAGCGAAACGACACATCGCGGAACGACACGCGCCCGCGCACTTTGTCGAGTGTCTTCGCATCTTCTCTATCCCGAATAATCACCTCTTCATCCAGCACCTCAAACACGCGACTGATCACCACCAGCATCTGTTGCAACGTGGCATTCACATTGGCAAGTGCGACCAGTGGCGAAAAGAGATTCCCCATCGACATAGAAAAATAAACCAATTCCCCAACCGTCATCATACCGCCGCGAACCTGCAACGCGCCAAAATAAAAGATCAGCCCCATTGCAACCCCTCCCACAATCGAACAGACTGACCCCAGGCCAGAACTCAAAACAGACTGTTTGACCCCCAACCGATACAACCCGATCAGACGCCTGAAAAAATCCCGAAACTCCCGTCTTTCTCGCGCATAAGACAGAATGAGACGAATCCCCTTTGAGCGTTCTTCCAGCAGCGCAGACACCTCGGCATAATCCTCTCGAAACCGCATAAAAACATTTGCGATCGGACGCTGAAACACCTTATAGGTCACGACATACGCGGGCAATGCAACAAAAGCCATCAGCGCGAGCTTGACATCAATCGTAAACAGAATCGCCGTACCCATCAAAATGCGCGCAACATGCCGCAACGTCTCTACAAAAGTCGTCGTAATTTCGCTCTGCAACAACCCCACATCATCCAAAATACGCGCCATAATCCGCCCGGTTTGCTGGCGATCAAAAAATGTCATCTGCAACTGCTGTACCTTCTCGTGCAGAGCCAGGCGAATCCGGAAAACAATCCGCTGTCCCACATAGGCGATGCTATACGTATAAAACCAGTTGAGCGTGGCAAAAAACGATCTCACAACCAGGTAGAGAATAAAAATCCATCCCAACCATTCCAGTTTTTCCGTACGCGTCTTGGGCAGCATTATCCCGCCTTCTTTGCCCAGCCCTGGAATCGTCGCCTGTGGATCTCGCTTTGGCCGCCTCTCCTCCTGAATCAAAGACTGCATGTGGGCTTCTGAAACGACTTCACCTGCGGGCTTGAGTTGCAAGACTTCGTCAACTGTAATTTTTGAAATAAACCCGAGCAAAAACGTATAGGACGACGTAATAGTGGCCATCATAATGACCATCAACATACGCCCCCAATACGGCTTGATATACAAAATGGTAAATCGCTTTAAGTTTTCCATAACCTCAACTCGCCATAGCCTCTACAGCCTCTTCAATAGAACCTGCAGCCTGCTGCTCGTAAAGCTGGCGATACTTTCCATCGGGTATTTGCAACAATTCGCCGTGCGTCCCCTGTTCAATAATCTCGCCCTTATCCATCACAACAATAATATCTGCATTGACAATCGTCGATAATCGGTGTGCAATGGCAAAGGATGTGCGCCCCTTTAACACCCTGGTCATCGCCTTTTGTATCAGAGCTTCCGATAAAGAATCGAGTGACGAAGTCGCTTCATCCAGAATTAAAACCGACGGATTGGTCAGCACGGCTCTCGCAATGGCAAGGCGCTGCTTTTCTCCCACAGACAGTTTAATGCCATCTTTTCCCAACATCGAATCATAACCCTCGGGTGTACGCATAATAAACTCGTGAATCTCGGCAATACGCGCCGCCTCGATCAACTCGGCCTCTGTGGCATCTGCGCGACCATATAGTAAATTCTCCCGAATCGTACCATCAAACATCACCGAATCTTGCAACACCTGGCCGATCTGTGTACGCAGGGTACGCAACTTCACATCCCTCAAATCCTGGCCATCAATTGTAATACGCCCATTCTTCACATCGTAAAATCGCATCAACAAACTCGTCAACGTCGTCTTGCCGCATCCCGTATGCCCCACCAGCGCCACCATCTGCCCCGGCTGCACCTCGAGGTTAATTCCCTTCAAAACAGGCTCGTCCTCTTTGTACTCAAAATGCACATCTTCAAATTTAATATGTCCTTTTATCGGCGGCAATTCGACAGCATCTTCCTTGTCCCTAATCTCAATGGGAAAATCTAAAATTTCCAAAACGCGATCCACAGACACCATCACGGCTTGCAGACGCATGGCAATCTGCGTCAGGTTGAGAACGGGCTGAAACATCCGGCTCGAATAAGAAAAAAAGGCCATCACAGCCCCATAAGTCATCTCACCTTCAATCACATAATAACAGCCCAAACAAAAAATTACCGTATTGCGCAATCCCGACACCCCCCAGGACCCAGCCATATAGCCAGCGCGATTTGTGGCAGTCTGCATCGCCGCATCCAAACTCTGGTGCGTATCTTCCGCAAATGCGCGGTGTTCTCTGCGCTCTCGCCCATAAGATTTTACCAGTTGCACCCCGGACAACCGCTCTTGTAGTCCAACCGACACCTGATCCATCTTTCTGCGCCAGAGACTGAACGACTCCCTCATTGGCGTGCGCCACCCGTAATAATTGAAAAAATACAGGGGCATCAGCAAAAGCAACAAACACCCCATCTTCCAATTCAAACCCATGCACAGCACAAGCGCTACCCAGAACGACACAAAGTCAACGAGAATGCCCAGCATGCGCGACGTCACCATACTGCGCACATTCGCAATATCGCTCATAATGCGCGACATAATCTTGCCCGTACCCATCTCGTCGTAAAAGCGCATCGGCAATTTCAACATGTGTTCATACGTAAACCTCCGCATATTCGTCGTCATCCCCCATCCCACATAGGCATTGACGAATGAGATCCAAACGCGCATTGCAGCGGACGTGATAGGCAGGCAAATCGAAATAAACAGAAGCACTTCCAGCAAATGCCAGTTGCCCAGGGTAATGACATCATCGATGATAAACTTCATCACCAGAGGGGGCAGCATGCCCAGTGTGGTCATCGTCGCCGTCAGGCATACCAGCAAGATCAGGCGCGATTTAAAAGGCGTAACAAAACGCACGAACTTGCGCAGCTTGTCGGTATTGCTCTCGTCTGCCATATCGATCTCGTCTCAAAAATAAGTTGCAGATTTTTGGATCTCGACGCTTCTTTAATTCATCCACCTTTGGACAAACATAAATAACATTTAAGTATAGATATAAAAATATAAAGATACCTTGTAATTTAATCAAGCCCCTCTCATCCGATAGGCGTGCCTGGAGTCGAACCTCCTGCACCTTCAGCCATGAAAAATCTCTCAACAATGACCGTTGCGCAAATACGCGACCACACCAAATCTGCCAATCTTCCTGACGAAGCATACCTGCGCGCACTCGAACAGGACACCCGAGCCGGTGTTCGCGCAATCGCAGAACAGATAAGAAAAAAGCAAAAAGCACAGGCGCGTGAGAACGCGCGTCTCGAGCAAATGCTCACCATAGAAAAAAAACTCAGAGAACGGGGCATCCAGCACATCGCAGGCGTAGATGAAGCTGGGCGAGGTCCCCTCGCAGGTCCCGTTGTCGCCGCCGCGGTTATCCTGCCGCCAGATACACTCATCCCTGGCCTGAATGACTCCAAAGCACTATCCGAAAAACGCAGAGCAGAACTTTTTGAAACCATCCACAATATAGCCCTCGCCATTGGCACAGGCAAAGCGTCTCCACGAGAAATAGACAAATACAACATCCGCAACGCCACCCACCAGGCCATGTGCGAGGCACTCGCCGCCCTCAGCACCTCGCCAGACCGCGTGCTCATCGATGGCAATGCCATCCCGGGCAGCCCATTCCCCGAACAAGCGGTCATAGGCGGTGATCGTAAGTCGCTTTCTATAGCCGCCGCGTCTGTCATCGCCAAAGTAACGCGTGATCGCCTGATGATCGATTACCATGCGCAATACCCCGCATATGGCTTTGCCGGTCACAAAGGATACGGCAGCGCCGATCACCTCGCCGCCTTGCAAAAACACGGTCCCTGTCCTATCCACCGCCGATCTTTCCGGGGCGTCATTGAAGCCAGGCGCTCTGAAGACTTTAAAATTTTTGCCAAAGGCATTCGCACAGCGATGAACCTCGACCAACTCCAGGCCATAGGAAAAACCATTGCCAGTGCCAGCAAACACATCCCACAGGATGAGGTTCAGATCCTGCGCCTGCTATTTCGCAAACAACGCACCCGCCTGCAACAATCCGGTCCAAAAGGCGAACAATTGGCAGAAACATTTCTAAAACAAAAGGGATATCGCATTCGCGGGCGCGGATTTCGCGCCCTGGGCGGTGAAATTGACCTCATTGCGGTGAAAAACGACATTTTGATCTTCGTCGAGGTCAAAACCGCGACCACCTCGCATTTTGGGCAGCCAGAGGCCTGGGTGACGCCTGCCAAACAAGCGCAAATCATCAAAATCGCAAAAGCCTACCTAAGACAACGCTCTGCCCACGCGGCACCGAGATTTGACGTCATCGCCATTGACCTGACACAATCGCGTCCTGTCATCCACCACTACGAAAACGCTTTTACAGCTTAGACCAATCCCTAAATTTTTCCTCTTAAATCTTGACAATACCCTCTCTTACCTTTATTTTCGTTTTCTATTATAAAAAATAATTTGCAACGGATATATTATAAAAAATAATTTGCAACGGATATACCACCCATGCCACAGTTAATTCCCAAAGTAAAAGGCACCCGCGATTTTTATCCCGAAGACTGGGCCTACCAGAAATGGCTCTGCGAGAAATTTATCGGTGTTGGCAACCTCTTCGGGTACAGGGAATACGAAAGCACAATACTCGAATACATGGCCCTCTACCTGGGCAAAAGCAGCGAAGAAATCGTCACACAGCAAACATTCACGCTATCTGACCGGGACGACAAACAACTCGTCATGCGCCCAGAACTCACCCCCACACTCGCGCGCATGGTCGCCCAAAAAGAAGGCGAACTCACCTTCCCTATCCGCTGGCAATCCTACGGCCGGTTCTTTCGCTACGAGCGCCCCCAACGCGGTCGTGGTCGTTCCTTTTTTCAATGGAATATCGACGCGCTCGGCAGCGATAGCTATCTGGCCGATGCCGAAATAATCACCATAGCTTGTACGCTATTCAAACATCTCGGTCTCAGTACCCAACACGCCACCATCAGAATCAACGACCGACAGGGCCTGGAAAATTTAATCGCCAGAGAACTGGCCCTATCACCCGAGAACATCAGACCGGTTTTGGGGGCCATTGATCGCATAGACAAAATGCCCGAGGAAAAATTCCGCACCTATTTGGCCGACGATCTGGATCTCAGCGCACATCAAATCGATACCCTCTACGAAATCCTTCAAACAACAGACCTGACGTTTTCCCCCTGGCTCCAGCGCATATTTGAGCAACTCGACAAAAATGATGTCAGAGACTTTGTAAGACTCGATCTCAAAATCGTACGCGGTTTTGACTACTACACGCGCACAGTATTTGAAGCCTGGGCTAAAACCTCATTGCGCCGCGCCCTCTTTGGAGGTGGTCGTTACGACAATCTCACACGTCAAGTAGGCGGCAAACGCCAGGTACCGGGTGTGGGATTTGCAGTCGGCGATATGGCTATCACCGAATTGCTAAAAGAAATAGACATTTATCCCCAACTCGAAATGCCCGGTGCCCGCGTCTTCATTACGGTATTTTCAGAAGACCTGCTCTCCCAATCGTCTTCTTTTGCTGAAAAACTTCGCCAGAAGGGTATCGCAACAGAATTGCACCTCATTCCGGGACAGCGTCTCGACAGACAATTCAAATATGCAGATCGTCAAAATATTCCCTTTGCAGCGGTTATTGGGCCAGATGAAGCATCTGCAAATACCATCGTCCTCAAAGACCTCAAAACGCGCGCACAACAAATTTTTTCACAAAACGACCTGTGCGCGATAAAAACAACGCTTAAAAACGGAATTACCCAAGCGTAGGAGACAGACATGTTAGAGTCGCTCGGCGACTGGAAACGCACGCACAACTGCGGCGAATTGCGCATCGAAAATGTAGGCGAAGAAGTCTGCCTGATGGGTTGGGTTGGCAAAAGACGCGACCATGGAGGCGTCATATTTGTCGATTTGCGCGACCGCTACGGCATCACCCAGGTAGTCTTTCGGCCCGATCTCGAAGCAGAAACACACGCCATTGCAGAACAAATTCGCAACGAATTTGTCCTCGCAATAAAAGGCAGAGTTGAGCCGCGTCCGGAAGGCATGACAAATCCCAAATTGCCCACCGGTGCCATCGACATCGAATGTTCAGACCTGCGTCTTCTCAACGAAGCGGACACCCCGCCATTTGCCATAGAGCCCGACATCGACGTCAACGAAGAACTGCGCCTGCGCTATCGCTACCTCGACCTGCGCCGCCCCGATATGCAACAAGCCCTGTTCCTGAGACATAACGCCGCACAGGAAACGCGCAAATATTTGATTGGCCAGGGCTTTCTCGAAATCGAAACCCCCTTCCTCATGAAAAGCACGCCCGAAGGTGCCAGAGATTATCTCGTTCCTTCTCGCGTTCAAAGAGGCAACTTCTATGCCCTGCCCCAGTCACCACAAACCTACAAACAGTTGCTCATGATCGCCGGCTATGATCGCTACTTTCAAATCGTGCGCTGCTTCCGCGATGAAGACCTGAGGGGCGACCGGCAGCCCGAGTTTACCCAAATTGACATAGAAATGGCATTTGTCACAGAAGCCGATGTCATGCAACTCGCAGAAGGGCTTACGCGGCACTTGTTTGAGCATGTCATAGGCTTTGATATCCCCTCTCCCATACCGCAAATGACCTATCGCGAGGCGATTGACCGCTTTGGAACTGATCGTCCGGATACGCGCTTCGGCCTCGAAATTGTCGATATTGCAAAAGCTGCTCTCGCTTCGGAATTTCGGGTCTTTAGATCCGTAATTGATTCCGGTGGGCAAGTTCGCGCCATTAATGCCAAAGGATGCGCAAACTACTCGCGCAAACAAATCGATGACCTCACAGCCTTTGTTGCAACACACGGCGCAAAGGGACTCGCCTGGATTAAAGTGACCGACCAGGGGTTCGAATCATCAATTGTCAAGTTCTTCCCCGATCAAGCCCAACAAATGCTCAGAGAATCACTCGATGCACAGACGGGAGATCTGCTTTTATTTGTCGCGGATCAACCTTCTGTTGTCGCAAACGCACTGGGCAATCTGCGCTTAGAACTGGCGCAACAACAAGACCTCCTGGAGACCGGTGACTTTAGCTTTTTATGGGTGACGCAGTTCCCCCTTCTCGAATTTGATGACGCTGAAAAACGCTATGTCGCCTGTCACCATCCCTTCACTTCTCCTATGGAATCGGACCTCAATGATCTTGAAACAGCCCCGGGTGATGTTCGCGCCAGAGCTTATGATCTCGTTCTCAATGGCAACGAAATCGCTGGGGGAAGTATTCGTATCCACCACAGGGAAATCCAGGAGCGCGTATTCCGCATGTTGGGGATATCCGAAAGCGAATCGCGGGAAAAATTCGGCTTCTTACTCGACGCCTTTCGATACGGCGCGCCCCCCCATGGCGGCATCGCGTTTGGATACGACCGCCTCGTCGCCCTCATGGCCGGCAAAGCATTTATCCGCGATGTCATTCCATTTCCGAAAACCAATACAGCGGCATCGCTCATGGACGGGGCACCATCTATAGTAGATCCCGCCCAACTCCGCGAACTCGGTTTGCGATTATTGTAATCACAAAGGGCTATAATGCATTCAAAACTTTTTCTTGACTTTATGTATTTTATGTAGTACTTTGTCTAAAAGTCGTATTATTAGTTTTTTTTCTTTTCCCTTAAGTATTTGATAATTTAGATACTTACGTCAATATTTATGAGGAGGCAGTCGGGTTATGAAAAGACTCAAAAAAGCGGCGGGTTGCGGTCTGCTACTCGTTCTGTTATCTGGATGTTGCACGCCAATGGCCTCGAGATCGCAACTCCAAATGCTCGAAGAAACGCGTAAAGCCGCAGAATCAGCTGAAGCCGACCTCGCAGCCTGTAAGCAAAACCGGGCCGAGTTGGAACGCCAATTGGCACAGAAAAAACAGGTTCTGGCCGAGTGGCAAAATATCTTAAGTCAATGCAACAGGTCTTGAGCCAGTAATTTTCTTTTGGTGTGTGGAAAGGAGTTGGTCGGATGACAGGTTTGAAGCGTTTCGGGTTTTTTCTCTTTTGTTGTGCAATCGCCCTTTTGGTTTTCCCTCAAAAGGGAATTGCCCAGATGGAGATGACCTATGACGAATACAGGATGAAACTCACTGAACAGGAGCAACGGCTTGCAGAACTTAAACAGGCTCTGCTTGAATGCCAAACTGCATCTAATGACCTTTCTAGCCAGATTTCGAGCCTGGATACCCAGATCAGTGAAATCAAACGGCAAGTCTATAGTCTTGTTGAATCCAATGAAGCAGGGGTCAACGAATACATACAAGAACTCGGCCGCATTGAAGGTCGCCTCATGGGCTTGCGCAGCCTGGCAGAAGATGCCCTTTTTGAAGTTCGAGATGAGATTGATCAAATAGAAGCCCGCGTATCAGAGCTTAAAGCAGACAAAAGAGCCTGTTTCCCAGCTGCACAGGCAAAACTGGCCAGTATTGATCAATTACTTGAGCAAGTCAAAGCGCGTATGCCTCGCAAGCGCATTCGGCAATATTCGGTTGTCAGAGGTGATAATCTCTGGAAAATCGCCAAAAAAGACGATATTTACGGCGATCCTTATCTCTGGCCCCGTATCTATGTTGAAAACCGGGATAAAATTAAACACCCCGATATAATTTATCCCAAGTGGGTTCTCAACGTTCCCTTTGGCGTCGATATTAATCAACATCTCGTGATGAGTGGCGAAAACCTCTCGTCTATTGCTGGTAAGGTGTACAATGATGTCACCAAATGGAATCGGATCTATCAGGCCAACAAAACACAGATCTTTGATCCGAGCATGATTTTCCCGGCTCAAGTATTTGATATTCCAGCAAACTGACCTCAACCTTTTCGATCCCAGAATTTGGATCTTTCATAAATCCAATGGAAGGTTCATCTATCAACCTCTAACTCTAAAATAGAACTCTCATTCCCGTAGTCTGTTTGGGAATGAGAGTTTTCTTTTTTAAATACTCAAATCGTGGAAAACAGAGAACTCTCCCATAGACTATCTTTGCGCGGTGTTGACCTCCTATCGTTATACGGTCATAACGATGCAAATTTGCTCGCCCTTGAAGACCGCTATGGCGTGCGGTTAACCGCACGCGGAGATCAGCTAAATGTTCAGGGACCACAACACAAAGTTCAACACGTCTCTGGTCTATTAGAAGAAATGATTTCCTGCCTTCGGCGCGGCGATCAGTTTGACCCTCTACACCTGCTTGCGCCACCGCCAGAAAATTGCGAATCTGAAATCGGCGAATACGCAAAACCCATTCTTTCAACGCCAAAAATTCTCATTCGCCCCCGCTCACGGACTCAGGTTGCTTACTCGGCAGCGATAGAAGACCACGATATTGTTTTCGGTATTGGGCCTGCGGGCACGGGAAAGACTTATCTGGCAGTCGCAGCGGCTGTTGCTGCACTGAAAAGCAAACACATCTCCAGAATTATCCTGACGCGGCCAGCCGTAGAAGCTGGAGAAACCCTGGGATTTCTTCCGGGAGATATACAGGATAAAGTCGATCCCTATCTGCGCCCACTCTACGATGCACTGCGCGACATGCTACCCGATACACAATTGCAACACCTGATGGAGATGCACACACTTGAAATTGCACCGCTTGCATTTATGAGAGGACGCACCCTGAATAACGCTTTTGTCATTCTCGATGAGGCTCAGAATACCACCGTCAACCAGATGAAGATGTTTCTCACCCGCCTGGGCAACAATGCCAAAGCCGTAATTACGGGTGATATAACACAAATAGACCTGCCGCCGGGTATTAAGTCCGGACTTATACACGTCCAGCACATCCTATCTCATATAGAAGCCATCAAGTTTATCAGCTTTTCAGAAAGAGATGTTGTAAGACACCCATTGGTCCAACAAATTATAACAGCTTACGAACAAAGCGAACATTCCCAGGAACCAGATGTAGAAGAGGCTCTGCCAAAACCATGATGTTCTTTAGAAAACGTCAACGCGGCCGCACGCGTCGGACGAGACAACAGTGGAAACAGCGAGGGAAGCAAGCCTTTCGCATTGCGTTGATGCTCGCCCTCTTAGGCGTACTAACCGTCTTATTTCCCACGCAACAGCATCACGAATACAGTGCATTTCGAGTAGGTGCGATTGCGCCAGATGAAGTCATTGCCCCTGAACCCTTCCCCGTGTACAAAAGCGAGGAAGCATACCAGGATGAAGTCTCAGAAGCTCGCCGCCAGGTTTTGCCAGTTTTGCGCTATGATAGCACAGTACAGCAAAACAAACTGAATGCATATAAAACATTTCTTAACGACATAAAAAAGCACATGGGCTCTGGGGTAAGCGAATCGCTCTCACAAGAGCTACGGCTTTCACACCCGGAAATTAGCCCCTTGTCGGAATCCACCCTGAAACATCTCATACCCGTATCTCGACGGCGATCAGCCAGCCGCAGTACATTGACCACTGCAGTTGAGAAAATTCTTCAAAGCACCTACCAGAACGGGATTATCGACCAGAAAATAAATACCGTCGAAGAGGGGTACGCAGAGGTTATACTACTTAATAATGGCTCAGAACGCCAAATTAGCCTTGAAGAACTGGCCGATATAGAAAATTTTACCTCGGAACTCCAACAAACCATAGAACAGCAATTGCCAAAGGCAAGTGCTATGGAAATGAGAGCTGGCAGTGAACTGGTTCTCGCCTATCTATCCTCCAACATTGCCTATGACGCTACCGAAACCCAGAGGCGAAGAGATGAGGCAGCCAGTAATGTCTCACGTACCAAGCCAGGGACAGTCCTCAAAGGCGAGCGCATTATTGACAAACACGACCGCGTAACATCTGACGACATAGACAAACTCAGATCACTGGCCGAACATATCAACCAACGCCGTCAGCAAGATCCATTTATTGACCTCATTCAACGAGGGGCTGGACTATCACTTTGCGCGTTGACGCTCATAATATTTTTTGCATTTCTAAAATTTTATCGTCCCGACCTTTATCGCCCGTCCAAAAACATCGTACTGTTTGGCATCATTATTTTAATCCCCACTGCTGTGGCTGATTACGCCGCCCAAAGCCAGGCCATATCGCCTTTTCTCATCCCCGTCGCACTATCTGCAATGCTGGCGACCGTGCTCTTTGATGCCGTCGTCGGCATGGTGATCACCCTTGTAGTTACAACGCTTTGTGCCAGCATTCTCGGCGAACTCCAATACGGGATCATCTTTCTCACCACAGGCATTATTGGCGCATTTTCCGTACACCAGGTGCGCCATCGCAGAGATTTTTATCGCCCTGGTCTGTATCTGATTGTCGCTTATGCCCTGACAATTACCTCTACGGTCGGACTACTTTTTTCTTATACCAACACAACCGAGTTTCTCACAGAAATACGCGAGGATTTATTCTGGGGCATTGTGTCTGCCTGCGGTTCCTTAATCCTCACCATTGGATTACTGCCCGTATTTGAAAGTGTTTTCAATGTCGTAACATCCCTGACACTGCTCGAACTGGCGGACTTAAATCGCCCGCTATTGCGCAATTTGGCCCTTCGCGCTCCAGGAACCTTTAGCCACAGCATAAACATGGCCAATCTCTCGGAAGAAGCCGCGCTCGCAATAGACGCAGACCCCTTGCTCGCACGCGTTGGGTGTTATTACCACGATATCGGAAAAATGAGACGGCCACACTATTTTATAGAAAACCAGCACGGCGTGAATCCCCACGATGAGTTGCAGCCTCAAATAAGTGCCCTGATTCTCATTTCCCATGTCAGGGACGGGATCGAATTGGCAAAAGAAGAAGGACTTCCTCCGGCAATCATTGATCTCATCCCACAGCACCATGGGACTTCAGAAATGACTTCGTTTAAACATCAGGCGCAACTCATCGACGAACAGGCAGTCCGCGATGCCGACTTTCACTATCCCGGTCCCAAACCCCAGACCAAAGAAGCGGGTATTATTAATCTCGCAGACGCTGTCGAATCTGCGACGCGGTCTTTGCCGAACAATGAGCCAGACGAAATTAAAAAGCTCGTCCAAACAATTGTCAAAGGTCGTTATGATGCGGGAGAATTGGATGAATGCGATCTCACATTGCGCGATCTGACCAGAATCCAGGAAGCCTTTTTACCCGTCTTGCAGGCGTCGCACCACCCCCGAATACCCTATCCCTGGCAAGCGCAACAACAAGAACGCCAGGTCGCAAACAGATAAATAAAATGGAAATTACAACTTTAGTCGATGTATGCGATCTGGATATCACCAGCATAGAAGCTGTCGTGCAACAACTTCTTTCAGACAACGAGGTGCATCTCCCCATTTCGTGTGTTCTAACCCATGACGCCCACATCCGACAACTCAATAAAAAATATCGAAACATAGACAAACCGACTGATGTTCTTTCATTTGAGCTGTCCGATTCGATCCATCCAGAGGCGCATTATTGTGGAGAGATATACATCTCAGTAGATCGCGCACGACAGCAAGCAAAAGCGCATAACCGGTCCCTACAAGCAGAAATAACCCACTTGACAGTGCATGGGACCCTGCATTTGCTGGGATTTGAACACGATACCCTTGAAGGATACACGCAAATGCGAAATGAAGAAAAAAAATACCTGACCCTGATAGAATAATTTTGCGCTTATGTCCTTGCTACAAACAATCATTCCCTCGAAAGGAGCGTGATTTTTTTGGACGATCCTTGGCCAGCAGTCTTTATAACCATCGCTTCTATTGTCCTGACAGCAGCTTTCTCCAGGCTCGGCTCAATTGTTGTTTCGCGCACAACCCTCGAACGCCTGCACGAAGAAAAAATAGCACGCGCAGGACTCTACCTCTGGCTCTATCGCTCCCGCGATTTTGTCTCACAAATGGTTTTGCTCGGTCAGACAATCACCATATCTATAGGTGCTCTGGCACTGCTATCCATTCTTTTGCAGACGTTAAAACCGGGTTTCTGGCTGTATCCCGGCTCAGCATTGCTCATCGCGCTTTATGTATTTATCGCCCTGATCATTCGCAGTATTGTTCCCCCCTACCGCAGGGAAGAAGGATCAGACCGTCCGCTACCCTTTTTGCCGTTATGCTTTTTGCCCTTTTACTCTATTCTTGTCCTACCCACACTACTGTTGCAAAAAGCGCAAACTGTCTTCTTGAGCGAAGACGATAGCAGAGCACTAAAAGAAGAAGAATTGCGCAATATCGTCGAATCGGAAACAGAAGAAGGCACAATCGAAGCAGAAGAAAGGGAAATGATCGAGGGCATCTTTGAATTTGACGAAACAACGGTCAAAGAGGTCATGATCCCGCGCATAGATATAATTTCTGCCGAGGTAACAGCCACGCCCAATGAGCTTCTCGAACTGATCCAACAATCCTGGCACTCGCGAATTCCCATCTATGAAGAGCGAATCGACAACATCAAGGGCGTCGTCTATGTCAAAGATATTTTGCTCAATCTGGCGACCAATCAGCCGTGGTCTATCCCGGAGATCATGCGTACGCCATACTTTGTGCCAGAAAATAAAACACTCGCCGATTTAATGGCCGAATTTAAGCGCGAAAAAGTACACATGGCGATTGTTGTCGGGGAATATGGTGGAACATCTGGCATCATTACAATGGAAGATATTATCGAAGAAATCGTCGGCGAAATTCAAGATGAATACGACGATGAAGAACCGCTTTTTGAATGGCGCGAAGAAGGCAAAATACTCGTAGCAGATGCACGCATTGACATCGAAGACCTCAATATTGTGCTCAACGTCGAACTGCCACAAAACGGTTACGAAACGCTCGGTGGATTTATATACAACGTTCTTGGACACGTACCCCAGATAGATGAAAATTTAGAACACGGAAATTTGCTTCTTGAAATCCTCGAAGTCGTTGGACAACGCATCACACGGGTAAAAATTACCAAACGCGGAGAGCCTTCCCAGAACGAGCCAAAACGCGGTGACGAGATACAAATGCAAAACGACAAACCGCAAAAATAGCTTGACAATAACCCCAAAATCCCGTTCTTTTCCTATGCTTATCTGGACATAGGGGCGCGGGGTGGAGCAGCCTGGTAGCTCGTTGGGCTCATAACCCAAAGGTCGGGGGTTCAAATCCCCCCCCCGCTACCATAAATATAAGAAAGCCCGTCAATCGGTGGTGATCGACGGGCTTTAGTTTGTACTCGAAGTAAGCCGATAAATTTTTCATTGATAATGGAATCAGGATTGGCTATATTTTACACGACTACCGTGAAATCGTGTAAAATTCAAAAGAAGAATATTTCATGATTGAGTCATTTGGAGATCCCGCAACAGAAGATTTATTTCACAACAGACAAACGCGGCGCGCTCGTAGCTTTCCACCGAATATTGCACGTGCCGCTTTAAGGAAATTGGATGTCATTGAAACCGCACATCGCCTGCAGGACTTGCGGACACCTCCGGGCAATCGCCTGGAAGCCCTGAAAGGCAATCTTCAGGGATTTTACAGCATCCGGGTCAACGAGCAATGGAGGATCATTTTTCGATGGTCCGAAAATTCTGCACATCAGGTATCGCTGACGGACTATCATTAGACTATTTTGGGGACAATCATGCTGCCCGAAAATCGCATTCCGACGCATCCAGGTGAAATCCTTTTGGAAGAATTTCTGAAACCCTCAAGCATAACCCAGGTAGCGTTTGCCAAACACATTGAAGTGCCACTTCAAAGAGTTAATGAGATCATCCGTGGCAAACGGGGCGTAACGCCTGAGACAGCCTGGTTATTTTCTCAAGCACTGGGCACGACACCTGAGTTATGGATGAATCTTCAACGGAATTACGATCTGGCTAAGACCCGACTACAAAAAAAGATTCCAAAACTTCAACTTGATCCGTCCTGGGTCTGATTCATCTATCTTTAAAAAAAATCTTTTATTTTTTATCAGACATCGAGCAAGGATCGAAACGCAGCCTTGAAATTGTGCGGTGCGCTCCGCCAGAGTTGAATTCCCTCGATAATATCATCGGTTTCTGATTTAAATATCGGTTGCAATGCTTTTCTCAGTTCTGCGACCTGTATTGTCTCCTGGCTGGTATTTTGATCCGTCAACAAATCTTCGACACTTCTGCCCAGCACATCTGCAATTTTTGCCAACACGGGAATTGACCCGCGCTGTTTGCCCTTTCGAATATCGCTGAAATAGGGGGCACTAATCCCAACCATCTTGGCGATCTCCTGTCCCTGTAAACCCGATTCGCGTTGCCAGCGCTGAATCTTCTCACCTGCTATTTGCTTATCGTAAAGCTCTCGCCTTGTCATGCATACACTCCTTTTTTCAAATGAGAATGCTTATCTACCTCCACCAACCACGCAATGTCGTTCAGGTCGTGAAACGCGATATCCTCGGCTCCAATGCCACACGCACCGAGATTGGACGCGATACTGTCTTGCGTCCACCTTGCAGACCAAAAACCTTCGGCAGTCGCCACAAATCGCGATCCCAAAGGCGTCACAACGCGCTGCCCTGTATGCTCGTAGAAATCGACTTGTGCGGCCTCAGTTTTCGGCACATCCTTGTACATGGTGAAAAATGCGGAACCGCCGATTTTCAGAGCGCGATAAAAACGCGAAATCGTCTGAATAAACCGCGGATTGCGGTCGAGATAGGCGTCGCTGTACAGGCTGAGGTCATCGGATTTATCTCTGATATTGCCCGGCGTAAAATACAGACAGAAAACGAGGTCGTAAAACGCCTCCTCAACCACTGCCTCGGCGGCATCGCCTATGAATATCTGTGCATTGTCAACGCGTTCTTTTTTCCACAGCGCGCGTGCGTCTTCAGCCATTTCGGACGATATTTCAAAGCCGTGGTACAAAAGACAGTGCGGCGCAAATAGAACAGCGTGATAGCCATTGCCACACCCGATATCCGCAATTTTGTATGGACCGTTCCGAAGCCACTCGCAGAGTATCTCATCCTGTCTCTGCCGAGCCTCTCTAATCGGTTCGGGACAATAGGACGACTCAAGCGCGCGCTTGACGGCTTCATTTTCGAATTCCAGCGATATATGACTCACTTGTTCCCTCTTTGGTTTTTGCTTAGCCAATTAATTATTCATGCAGAAATCTACTATGCAGGTCAAGTTGTAAATATCGACTATTTATGTATTCCCACCCCATAACTGTATCAATTTTACAACACCTGTGCGAAAAAGACACACCTTTTGCTTTCCTGTACAAATGGCACAGCACAATAATAAATAATATAAAAACAGGTATTTATATCATTTCTTTCAAAAACATAATTTACGGCACAGATTTTGCATACTATAATCAATAGCCGGGGTCATACACTTTCAGGAGGTTATCATGTCACAGATTCGACTGTTTTTGCTCGCCGCGCTCGTCTGCTTGCCTGTCACGGCATCGTCTGCACCGCATATTGAATCCTCACTGAAAAAATCCAAAGCCCAATTGTCGGGTTCAATAAGCAATGGTGCCATTGGCATCAACTCCAACGGCAAAATAACGATCCACATCCCCGAAGGCACTATTTCGCTCCCAACCGATTCGCTCTCTACAGCGCCCAAAGGTCCATCTGGCCCCTATGCCCCTTGCATCCTCGGCGGTCCTGGTCAATCAGTTCTTAGTAATCCAGCCAGATTATCTCCCTTATATACACCGCTTCCAGACCCGGTGGAATTGCTCAATCACATCGGGATGTTTTTCTCAACAGCCAGCGGTGGCTTTGGATCTCGCATCAATTACGACCACAAAATATCTCCACACACACGCTTTACCGCCAGTCCAGAATTTCTCACCTATAGCCTGTCCAGAGCCAGCACTATTCTGGGAGACCTTATGCCCCCGGGCACAACGCGGATCACCCTGATCACCATACCAATCGGCCTCCAACGCCACTTTGCGCCCACATCGCGCATCAATCCCCATATTGGATTTGGTTTTGGCCCCATCATCCGGCTGGATCACCGCTCACACCGACTGGGGTACTACGGAAACAATTTGGGTTTAGACAGAATCGTTCGCAATAGACGCAACAGCCTCAATCTCACAGTTCCCCTTACCCTCGATGATTTCCCAAGCACCTCCTTGACCCTGGGGGGCCATCTCGCTTCTGGTCTGAATATCCATTTCGGCGAGAAAAAAAATCTCGCCCTCACCATCGAAGGCCGCTACACCCTGGCCCGATTCATTGACGCGATGGGTTCACCCGGCGATTTCAGTGGGCTTTCCCTTGCCATAGGATTTGGAAAAGCGTTCTAAAAAATCACCATATAAAATCAAAAAAGGGACGCATCGGGAAATGATGGGTCCCTTTTTCTGTACGCGCCATTAATTTTCACACACATTTA
The DNA here is from genome assembly GCA_026705765.1 of Gemmatimonadota bacterium. NCBI lineage: Bacteria > Pseudomonadati > Gemmatimonadota > Gemmatimonadota bacterium. The sequence goes on along the minus strand of JAPPAB010000158.1, from coordinate 68,457 downwards.
CAATTCCTCTCTTGACAGTACCCTATATTTAGTGCTATAATTTGAGCAGCACACAATATCATGTTGATTTTAAGAAAGGAATCCTATCTCATGAAATGTCCTTATTGTGGCGTGATCGAAGACAAAGTGGTTGACTCCAGGTCCAGCAAAGAAGGCACCGCCATTCGACGACGCCGAGAATGCCTGGGGTGTGAACGTCGATTTACGACCTACGAATACATCGAAGACACCCCTCTCACCGTTATCAAATCCGATGGCAGGCGCGAAATTTTTGACAAAAACAAACTCATAGACAAAATCCGGCTCTCCTGCACCAAACGCCCGATCTCAACAGCTCAGATCGAGGAAATCGCCGACCGAATCGAAGATCAACTCGTAAGCAGAGGCGAACGCGAAATAGAAGCCAAAGAGCACATTGGCGAACTGGTCATGACAGAACTCAAACGCCTCGACGATGTTGCCTACGTGCGCTTTGCCTCTGTGTACCGCCAATTCAAAGACCTCAGCGACTTTGAAAAAGAACTGCGTCAATTTGAAAGGTGAGATGTAATATATCTCACACAAAGACACAAAGGTGCAAGACATAAAAGAGTCTGTGTTCACCTTTTACGTCTTACTTTTCACCTTCCTAAAAACTTCGCTTTCCCATCATGACAAGTCTGACACGTTGCTGGCTTGCCCGTCTTAATATCCAATAAGCGATCTGTAAATTTCTCCATCATCATGCGTGCAACAACCTTATTGGGCGTGGGCGTAACCGGATCGAGCCGACCATCGCGCCTTCTCACATGGCAATAGTCGCATGCCTTCACACCCAGCGCGCTCTGCATCTCTTTCATCATCGCCACAATTTCTCCACGCGACATACCCGCCAACCGCGAAGGTTTGGCTGCACTCGTATCGCGCACCACAAACTGCGCCGCGCCCGTGTGGCAAAAAGCACAATCAATCGTTTTTCCCGCTGTCGTAACCAGACCATCCACAAAATGATGCTTCATATAAAGCGCTGTTTTCTTCAACGGAGATGGTGCTTTGTAATCGCGTTCACCAGCCCCATTTACAGACGGATGGCAGTACTTGCACTTTACCCCCAGAGCTTTAGAAATCACTTCCATACCCTCTTCGCTCGTATCCAGAGTGTGGTGATCGTCCGCGTGTATATCGGACCACATCAAGATAACTGCACAGCAAAAAACAAAGCGTATCACAAAGCACCCCTCACGATTCGACCATCCACCCCATCGGGACTTTCCAACCCCAACAGAGCCATCATCGTAGGCAAAATATCCATCACCGTCGCGTCATCAGATGCCAGACCAGGCGCATTGGCAAACCACAGCGCATCATCGAAGGTATGCGTGCCATTCACCGGGCTGGATTCAAACAAAACGCGTTTTTCAAAACCGCCCTTCAAATCATATCCCTGTGCAGGCACTGCCATAAGATCGGGTGCCGCATCGAGGTCTTCACCAGCAAAAGCCTCTTCGCGCATCAACACGCGATCAATGACAGGTGCTCCACCATCGGGATCGCGAATTTCCATCAGCGCATCTGCCACATCTCGCCGGACCTGCTCGTATTCAGCACCTGCCTGCACGCAACCCTCGCGTTCTCTGCCTTTTAGATTCACGTAAAATCGCCCGGGCAACAATGAATAACACCGCGTAAGGGGATCCAGGTCTCTCAACTGCTTTGGTTCAGGCGATGCAAAAGACAGCAACCCCATCTGTTGCAGCCAAAAATTCAAATGCACCTCGCGCTGCAGGGTGCAAAAACCGTGATCCGATACAATCATGAGCAACGTATTGCTGTATAACCGCGAAACCAGTTCTCCAATGATCTCATCTACACGCGCGTAAAACTGATTAAACCACGCGGTATGCGACGCATCTCCTCTCTCTACATCCCCCCATAGAAAGTGGTGCAACCGATCGGTATCCATAAAATGTGCCACAAACAAATCCCATGATTCCTGGGCATAATACTTGAACATAGCGTCTGCACGTCGGTTGAGTGCCCAAAATAGCTCGTCGAGAAATTTCTGGCGATTTTTCCGCGCTTGCCAGGCGTCAATATCGATCAAATACCCCATGGATTCCAGTTCAGAAGCTATCGCAGGCGGATAGGTCGCCCTTTTCAAATCGGGTGACAGAAAGCCCGAAATCAAGATACCGTTGACCTGGCGAGGGGGAAAAGTAGTGGGCACACCCATAGAAAAAACTCGTTGACCCATATTGCTAAACAGATCGACCCATGTCTTGCTCCGCAACGTTCTCGAAGATGGAATAAACATCTCATACGTTTGGGGGACGCGGTCGATAAATCCAAAAATTCCGTGCTTGCCCGGGTTGGAACCCGTCGCAATCGATGCCCAGGCAGTTGACGATACCGTAGGCAGCACCGACGTCATAGACATCAGAGACCCATGAGCGATCAACTGCTGAAAATTGGGCATAATCCCCTCGGCAATCAAACGTTGCAAAAGACTATATGGCATGCCATCCAGCCCCAGAATAACAACGCGACTAAATTTGGCTTTATTTTGCCGAAAAAAATTGAGCATCTATTCGACCTAAAATAAAAACAGGGCTTTTAACCCCTTGTATATAGAAGCTAAAAGCCCGAGATACTGAATAAAACCTCTTCAGCACATGCATAAAAAAAATATGGGGTGAGTGAGGGGATTTGAACCCCCGACCTCCTGGGCCACAACCAGGCGCTCTGACCGACTGAGCTACACCCACCACACAAAACGCAAAACACTCCCGGCAGGGCTCGAACCTGCGACCTACTGCTTAGAAGGCAGTTGCTCTATCCAGCTGAGCTACGGGAGCAAAAGAACCTGCCCTTGAGGATTCTATCAAGGGTTAACGGACACCAGACACATCCTGTGTGAAAGCAAAATTATCATATTGAGCAAAAAGTGTCAAGCAAAAGTAATGTCTTTCCTCCCAAACCCACCTGCCGAGATCCGTCTTAGCCGATCCTTCGCAAGGCTTCAGACCCATGCGATAAGTAGCAGATTTTACACCTCATTTCGCGCCAAATTCCCGTTTTTTTTCAACTTGACAACCATTCTTCCCCTGATGATATTCTTTCAATATCCAGGCATTCACCCCAAAAGTACCGGTCCCTCATGCCCAGAAAACGACTCACACAGGCCGAACGGCGCGTCCAAATTATCGAAGTGGCAATGACGCTCTTCGCCACCAAAGGATTTACCGGTACCACCACGCGCGCCATTGCCCGTGCGGCAGATGTTTCGGAAGCCATTATCTTCAGGCATTTTGCGACCAAAGAAGACCTCTACAATGCCATTATCACATACACGGTTGAAAAACGTTCAGAACAGTGGGATCAAGACACAACCCCGCCGCCGGACCCGCGCAATATCGAACACCTCTTGCGCGACTTTGCCCAGACATTTGTCAATCGCAATCGCAGAGATTCGACGTTCATACGCCTGATGATGTACAGCGCACTTGAAGATCACAAATTTCGAGAAAAATTTTTCGCAATTTACAGCAACCCCCACATGCGATCCATTCGCCAGGCCATTCAAACCGGTGTCGATCAGGGCCAGTTTTGCGCGGTTGATCCGGCTGAATCGCTTCGCTCCTTCTTCTTTTCACTGCTGCAATACTGCATCAGCCGTTTTGTTGCGAGAAATGAAACCGATACACCAGAACGCGATGACGCCATGATCGAAAATCTCGTGACAATTTTTGTGCGCGGACTGCGAATAGACGAATAGACGAATAGACGAATAGACGAATCCCGCCCTACCCCCAAAATCAGTACGAGCTTCGATTCGTTGATTCGCTGATTCGTCTTTTACCTTACTCCTCTCATGATCGATTTACGCTTTCTCGAAGAAGGCAAAGCAATCCGGGATCCCATTTGGGGGTATATCCATATACCGCCCGATTTTTTACCCCTTGTTGATGCCGAAGAATTTCAACGCCTGCGCGACATATCGCAACTCGGGCACGTCTTGCTCGTATATCCCGGAGCGCGTCACTCGCGTTTTGAGCACACTTTGGGTGTGTTTCACATTGCGGGCCATTTTCTCAAGCAATTGCTCAAAACCCAGCCCCCTCCTGATATTGATATCGATGATGTGCGCGTTCTTCTCGCGGCGAGTTTGTTGCACGACATTGGTCATTATCCCTTTTCGCATCTGCTCGAAGAAATGCAGATGTTTTTTATTGACCATGAAACGCGAGGACGCTACATCATTGAAGATCCTGGTACAGAAGTTCACGCCGCGCTACTCAAAGTGGGTATTGATCCCCAGCGCGTTGCAAATGTCATCGATTACCAGCAGCGCACCATTCCCGACCGCGATATGCGCCTTGCCCACATTCTCAGCGGCACGCTCGACCCCGACAAAATCGACTATCTCCTGCGCGATGCGCGCTACTGCGGTGTCCCATTTGGCGAGAGCGTGAACAGAGACCGCCTCCTGTCCTCAATTACATACCATCACGCGACACAGCGACCAGCCATCACTTACAAAGGCGTATCTGCGACAGAAGCGCTCATCTTTACCAGTTATCTGATGTATCGCAATGTTTATTGGCACCACGCGGTTCGCTCAGCCAATGCCATGTTCAAGCGCGGAATACAGGACCTCCTGGCGCATCCCAACTGTTCGCTGACGGAAAATGATTTTGACCGCGCCACCGAATCTGACCTGCTTCACCGCCTCGAAAAAGAATACACCGAACTCGGGTTCTCCTACCGAACCAGCCTGATTGGCCGTCTCAAAAGACGCAAACTCTTCAAAGTAGCCCGCATATTCTTTCCGCATGAATACGCGCACAACCTCATAAATGTATTTCGCCGCCTCTATGATGCGCCCAACCAGCGGAGAGAACTCGAAATGGCCCTTTGTGCCCATCTTTCCTCAAAGTACAATCTCAACCTTTTCGGCAATGAAATACTCCTCGACATTCTTCAATTTGACAAAAGTCCCGAAGTAGATCTCAAAGTCTTTTTCGATGCCCACATTCCCGTAGAAAAATCAGAACCCCTGAGCTTTGACGACCCGGAAGTCTCTTTGCTCAAAAATTATCTGATCGACAATTTTGAAGCACAGGCCAAAGTAGTGCGTATTTTCTGCGACGATATTCCCAATCTGCGCCAGGCCGTGCGCGACGAAGCCTTCGCCTTCCTGAAAAACTGGGGAACAAGCACTTGATAAAATGGCCGAAAAGTTATATATTGCTCACTTCTAAATGTAGATTTACATGGACTGTTCGAAAGTTCTATATTCTCCCTCAGCCATAGACAAGTCACGCTCACCTTTACCCGGATTTTTTGCATGAAAAAATATCTGACTTTAATGTTTATCTCCCACAATGAAGGTTATATCAAAGAATACCATCTCTCACGACCCAAATTTATCGGTATTATAAGTACATTGTGCTTGCTCCTATTGCTCTCACTAGGCTATGTTGCCACAATTGGCAAAAGGGAAAGACTTGCCGAACTCAAGGAGGAAAATACTGTACTCCAACGCGAATTTGTCTTAATAAAAGAAGAATTGGAAAACATGCGCCACAACATGGACCAGCTACAGGAAAAAGATCGCATCATGCGCGCCTGGGTTGACCTGTCCGAACCAAGTGACGAAGTCCGTCAATTAGGTGTAGGTGGTGGAGATCCCATACTGCCAGAATGGGAAACTGCCGTTTCAGACGATGTCTCAGACCTTCTGGCTGATAACCGCACCAATATGGATCAACTCTTGCGAGAAGCGCACTTTTTAAAAACCAGCTTTGATACGATTTTGTCAGTGCTCAGCAAAGACATCCAGATGCGTCAGCACATCCCTTCAATTACTCCCGTACGGATGGAAAATCCGAGAATCTCATCGGGATTTGGCTACCGTCGAGACCCCTTCACCGGGCGCAGACAATTTCACTTTGGTATCGATTATCCCGGTCGCAGGGGCACGCCTATTATCGCTACAGCCGATGGGAAAATAGATAAAATTGACCACAACAGCCGTTTGGGATGGTATGTAATTATCGACCATGGCTATGGCCTGAAAACTCTGTATGGACACCTGAACAGAAAGCCACATGTCAAGCTCGGAATGCACATCAAACGCGGTGAAAAGATCGGAGAGATCGGCAGGACAGGACGCGCAACAGCCCCACATCTCCACTACTCAGTTTACAAAAATGGCGATCCCGAAAATCCCAAACACTACATCTTTGATCAAAAAACGCGCTCTTTGTTTTAACGAATTACAGGATAAACTATGAGTTCCAGTAATCTTTCCGTTTACAGTTCGCTATTTGTCGCAACGGTCTGGTCTGGTCACCCCGTCGGGTTTGATCTATTGACCCACGGCGATGTGCAATTTATCGCGTTTTACAATGCCGAGCGCAAAATGACCGTTGGAATGCGAAAAATAGATGAAGAAACATGGATATTTGCACACCCCGAAGGTATATGGCTGGAGAATCGGGGCCGACTGTCTTCAGAGATCGGATGGGACAGTCACAATTCACTGACCATGGCCATCGACGACGATGGCCATATTCATTTGTGCGGCAATATGCATGTGGATCCCTTGATTTATTTTCGCACAACGCGCCCACTTGATGTCACGAGTTTTGAACGCATAGACTTTATGGTCGGCAAAAATGAGGATCGCTGTACCTACCCCGTGTTTATGCGCGGCCCAAATAATGAATTGATTTTTCGATATCGAGACGGTAGTAGCGGCAATGGCGTCGATTTTTACAATGTGTATGATGTCCAGACAAAAACATGGCACCGGATGCACAATACGCCATTGCTCGATGGGCTCGACCGCATGAATGCGTATGCACGCATGCCCGAAAAAGGACCAGACGGGATTTATCACATGGTCTGGATCTGGCGCGATACACCCGATTGTGCGACCAATCACAATATTTCTTATGCACGCAGTCCAGACCTCCTATCCTGGGAAACAGGTGGTGGCAAAGCACTAACTTTGCCAATTACAATAGAAAGCGGAGCCACTGTCGATCCCGTGCCCCCAGGAGGTGGATTGATCAATATGACGCAATCACTGGGTTTTGACGATCAGAAACGCGCCGTGATCAGCTATCACAAACACGACGAAAATGGATACACACAAGCCTATTGTGCGCGTTTGGAAAATGGCGAGTGGGTATTTTACAAAGTGAGTGATTGGACCTATCGGTGGGAGTTTGGGGGCGGCGGCTCTATCGGTGCAGAAATTCGATTGGGTGGCGTCGAGTCAGAGGCCGATGGGGGCCTGAGTATGAGTTACTGGCATATCAAAGAAGGCCAGGGAATCTGGAAATTGCACCCCCAAACCCTGCAAGTGATCGGGACATACCCACCACCCGATAGCGAGATACCCGAAGAATTAGAACGAATAACATCTGATTATCCGGGCATGACTGTCAACCTGCGCGGTGCTCGCGGCAAGGGAACACGCCCCGACGAGCAATACGTCTTGCGCTGGGAAACACTGGATCGCAACCGCGACAGACCCAGAGAAAAAATCCCACCGCCAAATGAATTGAGACTCTATATCCTTCGCAACAATTAAAAAAGCCCCTCGATGATTACAGCATCGGGGGGCTTTTGGATTGTGTTCATTTTGTACGTTATATCCCCTTTTGGCGTAAAATCTGGACTTATATTCCATAATTTACGCCAAAATTTGGAATAAGCAACCAAATTTTACGTCAAAACAGTGTAATCCCTTGCTGAAAGTTGATAATATTTTTCTTTGGTGATGAGACTTCATAGATTATTTTCTCCAGGTAGATATATTTTATGATAACGTTCTAAAAAAGGAGACACCATGAGTTCCGATACATTTCGCGGGGTATTAACCATTCCCTCAACGCCGTTTAAGCAAAATGGAGATGTCGATTGGGGCGACCTCAAGCGCGTGCTGGATTTTTGTATCACCTGCGGCGCGCACGGAATTGTCTGGCCCGTAAATGCCAGTAGTTTTCCCGTATTGACCGACCAGGAACGCCTGCACGGTATGCAGATGGTCGTAGAACACATCGCCGGGCGCGTTCCAGTAATTCTCGGCGTTCAGGGAGCAAGTGGTAATCACGCGGCAATGTTCGCGCGTCACGCGCAGGCATTGGAAGCCGATGGTGTCATCGCAATGGCCCCTTATATCGAGCCAATCGAAGACGAAGATGCGATGGTCCGCTATTATCGGGGAATAGACCGAGAAGTGGATATGCCAATTTTTATACAAAATCACACGCGGGGCAGCGAGTTATCAATCGACACAGTGGTGCGCTTAATCAATGAAGTAGAACACATAGAATACGTCAAAGAAGAGACCTTCCCCCCGACGCACATGACTACGGGATTGATCGAAAAGGCGGGACCAAAATTGAAAGGCGTATTTGGCGGCGCCAGTGGCCGCTATTTATTACTCGAACATCCGCGCGGCGTAGCCGGACAAATGCCGGGCTGTCACATAACAGATGTCGTGGTGCGCCTGTGGAATGCTCTGGAGGCTGGAGATTTGAAAGAAGCAAAACGGGTATATGGCATCATGGCACCATTGTTCGCGCTCGAGACAATAAAAGGCACAAATTATCCCGAAATACTGCGTCGCCGCCAGGTCATCAAAAGCTCGCACAGCCGCTTGACAACCCGCTTTCCAACTCAAGATGCGTACGATCACGCGGCACTCGACGATATTTTGCGAGATCTGGAACCGCTATTTACATGGAACGAAAAACCACTGCTATACGGTCCCCCCGAATGGCTCAAAGATCAATGGACGGATTAAACTGGCCTTTGTAATAATCGCTCAATCTCCAATTTGTGACACGGAAATTTCATGCATCTGAAATCATTGTCTCGGTTGACAGTTTATTTTTTTCTCCTTTGGGGATTCATCTCATCCGGCAATGCCCAGGAAGTCTCGTTAGTGCCTCAGGACACGACGGCTGCTGGTCGCTGGAGCCTTCTAACCGGCACCGCTTTTTTGACCGCCGGTGAACGGCCTTACATAGACAGAGAAGGCAACATGTGGTGGGGACATCAGGACGATGTCTTTGTGCTGAGGCAGAGTCAGTTGTCAAAGGTCCATGTGGGGTGGCCTGTGGATGCGATGGTGCAAGATTCTACAGGGACCATGTGGTTTTTTGGACATCACAGCGATTCACTCATTGCAGCTCGCTACGACGGTGTGATACGAGAGACAACAAAGACAAAGTTAAAGTGGAATTTGATTGTGAGTCCCCCAGCGGTTATAGATGGCAAAGGTCGATTTTGGATGCGTGCTCATCCCCTATATGAACGCCGATCAAGCGAGGGCTACGGCATCTTTGAGTATTCCAATGACCGCTGGTTTCATCACACAACCGAAGCAGGACTCAGGAACGACCGTATTTACGACTTGACCGTAGATCAAAAAGGCCACCTCTGGACTGCGACTTACAGAGGCGTGAGTCAATATCGAGATGGACAATGGCACAACTATGGCCGGGGAGACGGTTTAAGCTATCAGAAAGTGTATCGAATTGTAGTGGGAAAAAATGGCGACATCTGGTGTACGCATGGCAATCGCGATGATATTTCCGTTTATGACGGTGATAAATGGCGCGTAATCAACCCGGCTTCCGGCATGCCTATTGGGAAAGTGCGAGCAGCACTTTGTGCGCGAGATGGCACCTTCTGGTTTGGTGTACACCATGATGATATAACAGACCCAGAACAAAGCGGTCTGGTTCGCTTTGACAGGCAATCGTGGCTTGTGTTGACAGAAAAGGATGGATTACCGGGTAATCACGTTCTGGGAATTTCCGAACTACTTGACGGAAAGCTGTTATTGCAGATCCGAAAACCGACATCAACGGTATTTGATTCAGATACGCCGTTGCAAATTTCCAATCAAGCACTTGTGGTATTTGAACCCGATACAACGCGATGGGCGCGTATTTCGGGACATGTTGAAAATCGAGATGGAACCGCTACAGATCCCATTGCAGTGTCTCTCACAACATCCAAAGAGCATGTAAAAGCGAGTACTGTGACCAATGCTCAGGGTTTTTACGAAATGAGGGTCTTACCGGGCGAATACAGGGTCCAGGTGCCGGATGCATGGGGTGGAGAACGCGACATAGTCGTAGCTCCTGGCGAGATTGTAAGTGGTGTGGATATTCGTCCCTTTTGGTTTATCGATTCGGCAACGTTCCGTGCCATTTTCTACCTTGTTTCTATCCTTTTCACAGTTATTATACTCGTTGGCTTGCTCTATATCGTTATTCTCGCAGCAGCCGGGCAGCCGCTCAACGTGCCTGAACTGGGTGAAGATCACAATCCCCTCCGTCTCAGGTTTCACGGAAATGGGAGTAGCTTGTTTGGCATTTTTGTGATCAATGTGTTGCTCACCCTCCTCACGCTCGGCGTATATTATTTTTGGGGCAAGGCAAAAATTCGGCGTTATATGCACAGCCAAACGGAATTGCACAACAGCCGGTTCTCAAATCACACCACCGGCGGCGAACTCTGCATTGGCTGGATTAAAGCCCTTATTTTAATTCTCGCAATCGTATTGATTTCGGAAATACCCTCGTTTTTCTGGGAAGATATGACACACGAGTGGATCACTCTGCTCGCGTTTTACGGGCTTCTGCTCTTTGTATTTTTGCCACTGGCCATTGTGGGTTCCCTGCGTTTCAGGCTCAGCCGAACTTCCTATCGCGGCATTCGTTTCTCCTTCAGGGGCAATAGCAAAACATTTTTCAAAATCTATTATATCGGACTGTTAAAAACAATATTCACTCTGGGGTTATATTACCCCTATTTTGAAACGAAGATTCGCCTATTCCTGACCAGGAGCGTGCGTTTTGGCACAGGGCGTTTTAAATTTTTCGGCACAGGGCGCGCCCTATTCTGGTATTTTGTGCTAAATTTGTTCCTCACGCCTTTTACACTAGGCCTGTGCTGGTATTGGTACTGGGCACACAAGACGCGCTACTACTGGTCTTGCACAACGTTCGAAGGCACTTCATTTCACTCGACTGTTGTTGGTAGCCGCCTTCTCTCGTTGAAGGTGGGAAACTTCATTTTACTCGTCATTTCTCTGGGGTTGGCATGGCCCTGGGTTGCGGTTCGCAACAACAGATTTTTGTGCGACTATCTCGTTTTGTCCGACCCACCGGATTTTTCCAGTATTGCCCAGGATTTTTCAGACGCCGGAGCAACGGGCGAAGGCTTGAGCGATTACCTGGATTTCGAATTTGAGTTTTAGAGCTATGGCACGGGATATACACATGTGGCACGCGCACTTTTACGATGGGCAAACAGCGCAGCCCCATACCGTACAGGTAGAAGTCTTAGCAAATGGCCTTGAGGTAATATTTTCAGACCGCCCATCTGAAATTTGGGCTTACGGAAATTTTCGTCAAACCGAGGGCTTTCACAGTGGAGAATTGGTCCGGTTTGAAAAGAGCGACACCTTTGGACAAGCACTGGTAATAGACGACGTGCAAATTCTGGAGGTCATTCGAGAACGCGCTCCTGCTTCGGGCTTTCACAATCCCAGGCTTCGCCGTTACCGGGTTCCTCTTGTCGGTTTTTCTCTCGTTTCTATTGTGTTTATCATCTGGCTGCTCTACGGCCATATTCTGCCCGTATTCATCGACGGCATCGCACACATTGCGCCCGTTGCCTGGGAAGAATCACTTGGCCGATCCGTTGTCGCGTATATCGCACCCAAAGAAGACCGCTGCCAGGATGAAATTTATACCGAGGTCTTTGATGAAATCGGCGCCCGTTTGACTGCCCCGACAAATCTGCCCTATACATTTCGCATTTACGTCGTCAAGAACGCCCACGTAAATGCCTACGCGCTTCCCGGCGGCTATATGGCAATTACAACCGGCTTTCTAAAGCGCGTAAAATCCGCCGAGCAAATCGCCGGTGTAATCGCACACGAGATGCAACATGTCGTGCAAAGACACGGCACCCGGGCTGTCTTGCGAGAAATTTCTACTCGCACACTTATTGCAGCTATTTCCGGCGGTGGTGAAGGTTTGGACTACGTGCTTGACGGAGCCGCTCTGGTGGGTGCCCTGCGTTTTTCAAGAGACCACGAGTCCTCTGCTGATATCGGGGGCATGAAAATGATCCTGGATGCGAAAATCGATCCAAAAGGAATGGTCGAAGCATTTGAAATCCTTCTCAAAATAACGGGAGATATGCCAGATGGTCTCGTCTATGCTTCAACCCACCCCTTGACAAAAAATCGCATTCGCTCACTATCGCCCTATTTAGATTCCCTAAAAGTCGATCCCATTCCAATCGTCTCCGACTCAACCTGGGCGCGTTTCGCGCAAGCAATTCGCGCTGGCCAGTGTAAGCGAAAGGAGTAAAAAATGTCGAACCACCGTCCGAATGTCCTCTGGCTTTTTCTCGAAGATGTGAACCCGTGGATGAGCTGTTACGGCGACCAGACCATACAAACGCCGAATATAGACGCGCTCGCTGCATCGGGCGTAAAATTTGATCGGGCTTATCAAACCTCTGGCGTGTGCTCGCCTTCGCGCTCAGCGACCATTACGGGAATGTATCAAACGACTATTGGCGCGCACAACCACAACAGTTCATACCCCCTTTTACCCGAAGGGATAAAGACAATACCCGAGTATTTTCGAGATGCCGGATATTACACATTTAACGAGGGCAAAACACATTACAATTTTGTCTTTGAATCAGATGTATTGTTTAACCACCACGGGAGCATGGATTTCAAAGGGGCAAAAAACGGAAGCGATTGGTCGGGCTGTCCACACGACCAACCGTTCTTCGGACAAATTCAGCTTCGGGGTGGCAAAAGCATCGGCCTGCTCAAAGGACCGGGCATCAATCCCGCCTCGGTACCCGTGCCATCGTTCTATCCCGACCACGAAATCATCCGCAGAGAAATCGCCCTGCACTACGATTGTATCTCGCACACAGATAGACAAGTGGGATGGATTCTGGAGCGACTGCAAGAAGATGGATTGCGCGAAAACACGATCATTTTTTTCTTCAGCGATCACGGCATGCGGTTGCCGCGGCACAAGCAATTTATTTACGAAGGTGGTCACAAAATCCCATTGATCATTTCCTGGCAGGGCAATACAGATATCGTAAATCCTGGCAGCGTGCGCTCCGACCTCATCAGTGGCATTGACATCGGTCCCACCTCACTCGCGCTCGCAGGCCTCGATGTGCCCGATTACATGGAAGGCCAAAATCTGTTTGGCGAACGTACTGACTTACCCCATGTCAGCACAGGCTTTGTTGAGCGGGACTACGTAATAGCCGCAAAAGACCGCTGTGATTTCACAATAGATCGCATGCGCACAGTGCGCACCCAGCGGTATCGCTACGTGCGAAACTTTATGACAGATCGCCCTTTTATGCAGGCGCAGTACCGCGATGGATCGGATTATATGGAACTGATTCGGACCATGCACGCCAACGGCGAACTGACGCCCGAACAGGCATTTTTCTGGGCAGAGGAACGCATCGCAGAAGAGTTTTACGATTGTGACGCCGATCCCGAAGAAGTGAATAATCTCGTAGATGATCCAGACCATGCCGAAGCCTTGCAACACCACCGCGATATTCTGACACAGTGGATTTCCCAGACCGATGACAAAGGCCAATATCCCGAACCCGCAATCGGCTTGCGGCCAGTGCTGAAACAGTGGGGAGATAAGTGTGTAAATCCGGAATATGATGAAATAAAAAAGGAGATATAATGACCAGACCAAATATTCTCGTGATCTTGACCGACGATCAGGGTTGGGGTGATTTGAGTGTACACGGCAACACAAATCTCAACACGCCCAATGTGGATTCTCTCGCACGAGATGGCGCGCTATTCGACCGATTTTACGTCTGCCCGGTATGTGCGCCCACGCGAGCAGAGTTTTTGACGGGGCGCTATCATCTGCGCGGCGGAGTCCACGGCGTGAGCACGGGTGCCGAGCGACTAAACCTCGATGAAACCACCATTGCCGATGTCTTCAAAGCCGCTGGATATGCCACGGGTGCTTATGGCAAGTGGCACAATGGCACGCAACACCCCTATCATCCAAACGCGCGGGGATTTGATGAGTTTTTTGGGTTCTGTTCCGGACACTGGGGACAATATTTTGATGCCGAACTCGAGCACAATGGCGAACTCACGCGCGGAAAGGGGTACTTACCCGATGAGTGTACAGATCGCGCCATGGATTTTATGACAGCAAATGTCGAACGCGGTCAACCGTTCTTCTGTTATCTCCCCTACAATATCCCACACACGCCATTTCAGGTGCCCGACGAGTTTTACGAGCCATTCCGCGATAAACCGATTGAGATGCGGGCGACCAATCCCGACCAGGAAGAGATAGTGCGCACGCGGGCGGCACTCGCCCTGTGTGAAAATATCGATTGGAATGTGGGACGCTTACTGGACAAACTCGACGAATTGGGAATCGCGGAAGATACCATTGTGTTTTATTTTGGAGACAATGGGCCCAATGGCGCGCGCTGGAATGGCGGGATGAAAGGCACAAAAGGATCAACAGATGAAGGCGGCGTGCGCGTGGCGGGCTTGATGCGCTGGAAGGGGCATATTCAAGCAGGTACAGTCATTGAAGAAATCGCCGGAGCGATTGATCTATTGCCCACATTTGCAGACCTCGCGGATATCGACCTGGAAGTTGAAAAACCGCTGGATGGCCGCAGCCTCAAACCCCTGCTATTGGGCGAAGATCCCGAATGGGCTGACCGCATCATTCTATCACACCAGCGGGCGCAATTGAGCGCACGCAATCAGCGCTTCCGATTGGACATAGAAGGCAAGTTATACGATATGGCCGCCGATGGTGGACAGACAACAGATGTGTCCGGAGAATATCCCGATGTTCACGCGGAATTGTCAGATGCAGTAGCAAAATATCACGCTGAAGTCTTGCCCGTCAACGACGACCGTCCCTTTGCCACGGGCTACTGGAAAACGACCCGCCTGCCTGCACGAGACGGGGTGCATCACGGCACAGTCCAGCGCAGTGCTGGCGCGCCCAACTGCTCTTATTTCACGCACTGGACCCAGGTGGGCGATCGGATGACCTGGGATATCGAAGTCGGCACAACGGGCGACTATGAAGCAGCGGTTTATTATACATGCCCTGAAGAAGATGTGGGATCAACCGTCGAGCTGGTATTTCACCCCGCGCACGGCCAGGCAACAAAAGTACAAGGACAGGTAACCGACGCACACGACCCACCGCTAATCGGCGCAGCAGATGACCGCTATCCCCGCGGCGGCGAGTCCTATGTAAAGGATTTCGAGCCATTGACACTGGGTACGATCCATCTGGATGCAGGCAGAGGAACCTTGACCTTGCGCGCCCTTGACGTACCTCATTCACAGGTGATGGATGTGCGACGCGTGATGCTGACGTTGAAGGAATAAGGGATCCACAGAAGAAAACCCAAATGATCCGCAGATTACGCAGATTAACGCAGATGAAAGGCAAGATCGAAAGGATTATAGATGAAGGCGAGGAATTTAAACAGAAAACAGAGAAGGGCTGATAGTAGGAGAGATGAGAAGACTTATGCGGTTATAGGGGCTGCTATGGCGGTGCATAATGAGTTGGGGTGTGGTTTTCTTGAGGCGATTTATCAGGAAGCATTAGAGCAGGAGTTTTTGTTGCGGGGGGTGCCTTATGTTCGGGAAAAGAAGTTGGAAATATGTTATAAGGGGCAGGTGCTGAAATCCTATTATCAAGTGGATTTTCTTTGTTTTAATTCTGTGATCGTCGAATTAAAGGCTTTGCAAAAATTGTCCGGTGTTGAAGAGGCTCAAGTTATTCATTACCTCAAGGCATCAGGCTTGAACAAAGCTCTGCTCATCAATTTTGGTGCTGCGAGACTGGAATACAAAAGGCTGGTGTTTAATCTGCGCCCATCTGCGGATAATAAATCTGAAAAACATCTTTGATTACAGCGAATTACAGCGAGATTCAGTTATTCGGAAATTCCGAACAACTGCTACCGATGGTAAAAATTACAATTTCCAAAAATTGTTCGTAATCTTGATTATAGGACATACAAAATGAATTGGAAAGACTACGAAAAAGAAGTATATCAATATTTCGCGCAGATGTACCCTGAAGCGAAAATTACTTACGATGCGAAAATTATAGGCCACTATTCAAAAAAAGAACGCCAAGTAGATATGCTAATCGAAGATGAGGTTGCAGGATTTCCAATCAAGATTGCGGTGGATGCAAAGTATTTCTCGCGAAAAGTAGATATTAAATGTGTTGAGTCGTTCATCTCAATGATAGGAGACATAGGTGCTAATCAGGGGCTATTAATAACTCAAAAAGGATATTCGGAAGCAGCAATCAAGCGAGCCCATTATGGGCCTGAGAAGATCGAGCTCGATGTGTTAAACTTCGAAGATTTACAAAATAATCAAGGCTTGATAGCAATCCCGTATTCAGGTAAGAATTCCATATTATTACCTGCCCCCTTTGGTTGGGTAATCGATAATAATAGACAAACAGGCTTCCTCGCTTGTCTTTACCAACGAGGCTTGGATTTAAAAAAAGCTCAAGAAAATTTAGAATGGATGTATCTATATTTTTGGCATAAAGACGAAAAAGCTTCATGTATCGACGAACTTGTTGAAATGCAAAATAAAGGCATGGAGGCCCTGTATACAAATTTATGTATAAACGAACGGCGTTCACCTAAAAGAACCGATAATAGAAATACATATATTAGAGTAGTGACTTCGGATCAGTTACCTTGTCAAGAAGTCACGGGATATATCGACTGTGACGAATTTATAGTATTTTTTGTACTGTTTACAAAAAAAGAGTTGGAAAGCAGAAATTTGCGAAAACTCAAATACATTCTTAAATACTCAGAACCATTAAAAATTGCTTCCAAAAATAAAATGGTCCAGTCCAGCCAGCGACAGATAAGGATTGGGAGGTCGTGAAACGGGGTCGAGATGCAAGCTATAGCAGGATAGATCAATATCCAAATGATTTGTCATGCATTCGTTACTAAAGATACCTAACCATCTATTTCATAAGGGTTTTATCTGTGCCCATCTGCGTTCATCTGCGGATAAATCCTTACCACACAACTTTACATTTTACTCAATACATTGAGTAAAATTACTCAATACTATGAGCAACGAAATATTCATCAGACCTCAAGCTGCGGAGTTAGCGCGGCGGTTGAAAGAACCCCGGCGATTCATTCAGGTCGTATCGGGAGCGAGGCAGGTCGGCAAAACAACCCTTGCATTGCAAGTCGCTGACCAGAGCAAACTGCCATATCACTTTGCCAGTGCAGATGAACCGACACTTCGCGGCAATGGATGGCTTGAATCCCAATGGGAAGAGGCGCGATTGCTTGCCGCCAGTTCAGAAAAAGGCGCCTTACTCGTATTGGATGAAGTACAGAAAGTTCCGCATTGGGCTGAAATGGTCAAGTATCTTTGGGATGAAGACACCCGCAAAAAAACATTGGTAAAAACAGTATTACTTGGCTCTGCCCCGCTTTTAATCGGGCATGGACTGACAGAAAGCCTTGCGGGACGTTTTGAAATCCTGCACATGCCGCATTGGAGCTTTTCCGAAATGCGGGAGGCCTTCGGATGGGATCTGAACCAATATCTTTTTTACGGTGCCTATCCAGGTGCTGCACCATTGATAGAACAACCGCTCCGCTGGTCGCGCTACATCATAGATTCTCTCATTGAAACAACCGTCGCGCGCGACGTGCTTTTGCTTTCCCGCGTTGACAAACCGGCACTGCTTCGGCGACTATTTGAACTGGGTTGTGCCTATTCAGGACAAATACTTTCCTACACAAAAATGATAGGCCAACTTCAGGATGCCGGGAACACAACCACACTTGCCCACTACCTCGACCTGCTTGCAGGTGCTGGCGTACTCACCGGGTTGCATAAATACGCGGGTGACACAGCGCGGCGACGGGGATCAAGCCCCAAGTTTCAAGTCTTCAACACCGCGCTAATAACCGCACTGTCTGACATGACGCAATCAGAAGCCTTTGCAGACCGCGAATTTTGGGGACGCTTGACAGAGTCCGCAGTGGGCGCACACCTGGTCAACGCATCCGCTGGCGGTACGTGTGAAGTGTTTTATTGGCGGGAGCGCAACCGCGAAGTAGATTTTGTCTTGCGAAAAGGAAAGAAACTCGTGGCAATAGAAGTAAAAAGCGGACGCACAACTACTTCGCTCCCCGGCCTGGAATCTTTCTCCAAATCTTTCAAACCAGGTCGCATGTTAATCGTCGGTCCGGGCGGGATTTCTCTCGAACGGTTTCTTTCAACACCCGTGGAATATTGGCTAAATCAAACAGAAGTGTAAGCAATTATGCAACTAATCAGATCGCAGCTTACCTGAAACCTGATCGAAAAGGACCCAAAAATGCTCACCCCAAATTGGAATATCCTCCCCAAAGAAACCATCCGGGAATTTGATGAAAATGGCTGTTTGATCGTGCGCCGGGCACTCGATCAAAAAACAGTCGCACACTTGCTCAAAATATGCGACCGACTCATCGACAGCGACATAAAAACAAATCGACAAACGCGCGAGAATGGATATTACGATGGCTTTCGCAACTGCATCGCCTTAGGCGACGCCTTTCTGCCACTCCTCACACATCCTACAATCTTCCCCATGGTCGTGCAATTTCTCGGCGCGTATCTTCACCTCACCACCTCACACTTGATTTACAAACACCCCGACCCGCCTGGCACGCCCGATTTTGCCCGAGCGCCAAACTGGCATCGCGATTACGGTCGCCTCAACAACGACCTCCAGCACGCGGCTCCCCGGGGCATGCTCAAATGCGCTTATTATCTCACGGACCTCACCGAATCCAATGCGGGCGCCACCCTCGTCGTGCCCGGAAGCAACCTGTTGCGAGAACCCCTCGACATTCCTCCCAATGGCGATCCAGAAGGCGCATTCGAACCACATCTCGAACCTGGAGACTGTCTCATCTTTGAAAACCGAACCTATCACGCTGGTGGTGTCAACCTATCTGACGAAACCCGCAAAGTCATCATGTTCGGATATGGCTACAGATGGCTCGCGCCCATAGATTACCGCGTACAACCCCAATCGCTATTGGACAAACTCGATCCATTGGGCCAGTATCTACTTGGCGAAACATTCGTCAAAACAGAAGAATATCAAACCAGCGGCGGCGAAACCCCGCTCAAGCCCTGGTGCGAACAAAACAACCTGCCCCTCGTCAGACCACCAGTATGGCAAGAGGACCTGGCTCTTGTCTAATTACCAATCACAACATGGTCAATCCAGGATATTCATACTAATTTCATACTAATTCATGTAAAATTAGTATGCTTCCCATATCCAATCACCCAAATAGGATATGTTTGACACGCAACGTCGTCTAAAGAGGGTTATTAATGGGATTACTCAAAGGAAAAGTAGCGATCATCACGGGTGGCGCGAGCGGCATTGGGCGCGCAACTGCTCGCCTCTTTGTCGAAGAAGGCGCGCAAGTCGTCATCGCAGACATCCAGGAAGATAAGGGTCAGGCCGTCGCTGAAGAACTCGGTCCCAACGCCATCTTCCAGCATACCAATGTGAGACGGGAACCCGATATCAGAGCCATGATCGGCCTCGCGGTCTCACACTTTGGACACCTGGATTGCCTCTTTAACAACGCCGGATACGGCGGTGTAGCAGGACCTGTTGAAGAAACATCCATGCGGGGTTTTGACAAAACCGTAAGCATTCTCCTGCGCGGCGTCTTCATGGGCATCAAACACGCATCTCCCATCATGAAAAAACACGGATCGGGCAGCATCATCAGCACGGGTTCTGTCGCGGGCCTTCGCACGGGCTATGCGCCGCATGTGTACAGCGCGTGTAAAGCCGCTGTCATACACCTCACCCGCACAACGGCAATGGAATTGGGACCTCACAACATCCGCGTCAACTGTATATGCCCGGGCGGCATTGCCACCCCCATATTTGCCCCGGCGCTGGACCTCGCGCCCGAAGAATCGGACAAAGCATATCAACTCATGACCGAAAAACTCGCTGGCGGACAGCCTATCCATCGTGCGGGTCAGCCCGAAGACATCGCACATGCAGCCCTCTATCTCGCCAGTGATCACGCCGCATTTGTCAACGGTCACGCCCTCGTCGTCGATGGCGGCCTCATCGGCGGCCAAAAATGGGACAGATCCTGGATCGCCCGGGAGGGGCTTACTTCTGATGAGGATATACGTGAAGGAGGTAAAAAAGAATGAATCGCGTCTTAATCTCATTGACCCTCATGCTCTTTATCGCTTGTGGCAGTGAACAAACCGACCCGGCAAAAACGACCATTGCTGTCATCCCCAAAGGCACAACCCACGAGTTCTGGAAATCGATTCACGCAGGCGCAGTCAAAGCACAGCGCGAGTTAGACATAAAAATAATATGGAAAGGCCCGCTCAAAGAAGACGACCGCGAAGACCAGATCGCACTGGTCGAAAACTTCATCTCTCGCGGCGTTTCGGGCATTGTGCTCGCGCCCCTCGACGACACCGCCCTTCGCGTACCCGTCGCCAATGCCGTGCGCAGCGGCATCCCGGTCGTCATCATCGACTCCGGCCTTCAAAGCGATGACTTCGCCTCCTTTGTCGCCACCGACAATTATCGCGGAGGACGCCTCGCAGGTGCCGACATGGCCCAACGCCTGGGCGAAAAGGGCAAAGTCATCATGCTGCGTTACCAGGAAGGCTCTGCCAGCACAATGAAACGCGAACAGGGCTTCCTCGACGCAATTGGCGAGCATACAAACATCGAGATCACCTCATCAAACCAACACGGCGGCGCCACCACCGAAAGCGCGTATCAGGCCAGCGAAAACTTGCTCGCTCCCTTGAAAGACGCAGATGGCAAACTCACCATCCAGGGCATCTTCTGCCCCAACGAATCCACCACATTTGGCATGCTGCGCGCTCTGCAAGACGCGGGCCTCGCTGGCAGTGTCATATTCATCGGCTTTGACAGTTCGGAAAAACTCGTAGAAGCCCTCGAAAACGACCAGATCCACGGGCTTGTACTGCAAAACCCCTTTAGAATGGGCTACCTCGGCGTCAAAACCATAGTAGCACACCTCCAAAACCAACCCGTTGAAAAACGCGTTGACACCGGCGTTGCCCTCGTCACCAAAGACAACATGAACGATCCTGACATCAAAGATGTATTAACCCCCGATCTGGATAAGTGGCTCAAATAAATGGTGAAAAAATGGTGAAAAAACTTTTCCGAATTGCAATAATTATCACCGCCACCCCCTCAATCGCCCTATCGCAGTTCTTACCCGGCCTGACTGCGATGAGCGAAACGATTAAGCCACAGGTATCGTCAATTCGATCGCTCAACTTCATCCAGCCATTCACAATACGCTATCAGACAAACGCGGAAATCACCGCATTCATAAACGATGAGTTCAATCAGACTGTACCGCAAACAATTCGTCAAAACTACGATCTATTCATTCGCGCCATCGGGTTGTACCACGGAGGTATTCCCTTCGACTTCGAAGCTCTGATAAGAGCCTCACAGAGCCAAATAGGTGCCTATTACTATCCCGCAAACCGTTCTATCAACATCCCGATAGGATCAATTCCCATACAAGAGCTTCGAGTAATCGTAGTCCATGAACTTACGCATGTGCTACAGGACCAGCACTTTGGACTCGACCGCTTGCTCAGCGCTACAAACAGCGATGAATTATTAGCCCGTCAAGCTCTGGCAGAAGGCGATGCAACGCTGGTGGAATACCTCTGGTCTTTAGATCGCGCTGGACAAGCGATGTCAGATGCCCAACTACAACAATTCGTAAACACGATTGCCAACACAACGGTTGGCGAAGTCAAGCGCAACCTCAAAGATGTAGAGTCCGATCCACAGGTCGTCCAGGCGATTGACGAAACCCCCGATTTTATATTTGAACAGCAACTTGGAATCTACTTTCGCGGACTGGCCTTTGTATTTGACCTGAAAAAACGCGGGGGTTGGGCAACAGTGAATCGCGCGTACACCAATCTGCCAATGTCTATGGAACACATCCTCCACCCGGCCAAATACTTCGCAGGAGAATCTCCCGAGGAGATCGCACTTCCTGATTTGGCAAATGAATCCTTCGCAGGAAACTGGGAATTGCTGGATCGAGATACACTGGGCGAATTTGGACTCAGAATCATCTTCAATACCTTTGATGTCAACACCCCATCACACGCAGCGGCCGCAGGCTGGCATGGCGACCAGTATGTCGTCCTCAAACACCGCGATGGCGCACCCGCGCTCGTCCTGTTCACGACATGGGATACGGAACGGGATGCGACAGAGTTCAAGACTGCCTACGAAGACGTGCTCGCAATAAAACACCGCGGAACCACAGACTTCAGGATTGAGCAGCGAGAAACAGATGTGTTAATCTCTGAGTCATCTCGGGATCTCGACCTGTTATTTGCGTACCTCGAAAAAGTTCGATTCACCCCCACGGTTGCACTCGAAATTTTCGATTTTGACGGCGATCTCACGATCGGCTTCTCGGACTTCCTCCTGTTCGCTGCCCACTTTGGCAAGAGCAGTTCGGACCCGGATTTTGACCCGCGATTCGACATTGATGCAGATAGTATGGTAGGCTTCTCGGACTTCCTCGCATTTGCTTCTGCTTTCGGAAAACAAATTACACCCAGTTCAAAACCCGCTGTCGTGATTGACCCGCACATTATCCACCGCACGTTGGGATTTGTCCGATAAAGCGGTCAGGCACATCCTCTATGTCCATTCCCAAACATCCGCGCTTTGCCATGCACGGCATTCGCAAAACCTTTGGCGCAACCATCGCGCTCGACAATGTCGATTTTGCCGTTTCAGCCGGCGAAATCCACGCCCTCATCGGTGAAAATGGCGCAGGCAAAAGCACCTTGATGAAAGTGCTATCGGGAGCCTTGCAACCCGATGCAGGAGAAATGACCGTTGACGGATTGGCCTTCGCGCCAGCCAATCCCCTCCAGGCGCGCCAGCAGGGCGTCGCCATGATCTATCAAGAACTCTCCCTCGCACCCCATCTAACTGTTGTAGAAAACGTCCTCCTCGGAATGGAAATCACGCGACGCGGATTATTGCAAAAATCAGACATGCACGCCCTTGTCCAAAACGCGCTAACAGAACTCGACCATGCCGATATCGATCCCCACGCCCGCGTGAGCACCCTCACCATTGCCGAACGACAAATCGTAGAAATTGCGCGCGCACTATCTGTTCAATGTCGCGTCCTCGTCCTCGACGAACCCACCAGCAGCCTCACGCGCGCAGATGCCAACCGTCTATTTCGCGTGATGCAACGCCTGAAAGCGCGGAATTTGGCAATCGTCTATATCTCGCACTTCCTCGAAGAAA
The DNA here is from genome assembly GCA_026705765.1 of Gemmatimonadota bacterium. Lineage (NCBI taxonomy): Bacteria > Pseudomonadati > Gemmatimonadota > Gemmatimonadota bacterium. The sequence goes on along the minus strand of JAPPAB010000158.1, from coordinate 44,962 downwards.
TCAAAGAAATCGCCGATCAATTCACAGTCCTCCGAGACGGCAAAAAAGCCGGCAGTGGCCCGGTCGCCCAAACGCCCATACCCAACATCGTTCACCTCATGGTCGGCCGGCAAATTGACGACTTTTTCCCGCGCTCCAAACGCACGCCGGGCGAACCCCTCCTCAACCTCACAGATCTCGCTGGAGCCCCTCTCCCTCACAGCGCATCTCTCGTCCTGCACCGCGGAGAAGTACTCGGCATAGGTGGACTCATCGGTGCTGGCCGCACAGAACTCTTGCGCGCCCTCTTTGGCCTTGCCCCCATCCGCAAAGGCAATATCACCTTCGCGCACAACACTGCCCGCGCAACACCTGCACAGCGCCTCGCTCAGGGAATGGGATTGCTCAGCGAAGACCGCAAAGAAGAGGGTCTCGCCCAATCGATGAGTCTGACCGATAACCTCACCCTATCGCGCCTACCCAGCGGGATCATCCTCCCTAAAAAACTGCGCGCCATTGCCCGCCAGTGGATATCTCGCCTCGGCATTCGCACATCGGGACCTGCACAGTCCATTGCAGACCTCTCCGGTGGCAACCAGCAAAAAGTCGCGCTCGCCCGCCTGCTCCACCACGACGTAGATTGCCTCCTTTTAGACGAACCCACGCGCGGTATTGACATAGCCAGCAAAGCCGACATCTACCACCTGATTGACCAACTCGCAACACAGGGCAAAGCCATTCTCCTCGTAAGCAGTTATCTGCCCGAACTCCTCGGGATATGCGATCGCATCGCCGTCATGTACCGTGGTCAACTCGGCCCAGCGCGTCCTGTTGATCAGTGCAGCGAACACAGCCTCATGCTCGAAGCAACGGGACAGGAGGTCGCACTGTGAATCATCTATCGCGCTTTGCCCCTCTGATCGGCCTCTTTGCAGTGTACGGCCTATTCGCCATTCTCGGTCCCGACAGCTTTAGCAGTGGCCGCAACCTCGAAACCATCGCACGCCAAACCGCCATCGTCGGCACAGCAGCACTCGGCATGACCCTCGTCATCATTGCCGGAGGTATTGATCTTTCCGTCGGTTCCATCATAGCCCTGACCACTGTCACCATCGCCGCATCGCTCCAGGCGGACCTATCACCCCCTGTTGCCGCGCTCGTCGGCATACTCACAGGTGCACTGTGTGGCCTTGTCAACGGCCTGATCATCACCCGTTTTCGCGTCGTGCCCTTTATCGTCACACTCGGCACGCTACTGCTCGTGCGCGGCATTGCCAAAGGACTGGCCAGCGAACAAAAAATCGACGCCCCCCTCACCTATCTTATTGACCTGCTCGCAGCACTACCGCAAGGTGCGTGGTGGATATTCCCGCCCGGCGTATGGCTCCTCATCATCCTCGCCCTGCTCACCGGCGGATTCCTCGCCTATACCCGCCCCGGCAAACACATCGTCGCCATTGGATCCAATGAAAACACGGCTCGCCTGTGCGGTATCCGCGTCGAAGCCACCAAATTACTCGTCTATGCCCTCGCAGGAACGTCCGCGGGCATAGCCGGACTCCTCCAATTTTCGCGCCTCACCGTAGGCGATCCCACGGTCGCCGTTGGCCTCGAACTCGACGTCATCGCAGCCGTTGTCATCGGCGGGGGCAGCCTCTCGGGCGGCGAAGGCTCAGTACTCGGCAGCGTGGTCGGCGCATTGATCATGACCGTCATCCGATCTGGCTGTTCGCAAATGGGCTTGCCAAATTGGGTGCAAGAAATCGTCACCGGCATTATTATCGTCATCGCCGTGGCGGTCGATAGATTGAGACATCGCGAAAGATAGACGCAGTAATCCAGTCTGTTTTTTGCAACTTATTTTTTTTACCTGAGTTAGAGAAACACATATCTTATTGCAGACCCGAGTCAACGACGTGGCTCATTCACCCATTCCAAGGAGTACACCCATGCAAGCCCGACGCACCCTCATCGCCCTCGCCTTTTTATTCACCACATCTTCCGCCTTTGCAGGCACCGTCGAAGTAGAAGGCGAAGGCACGCCAGCCCTGTACGTGGTCAAAGTACACGCCGACTGGTGTAGCTCCTGCAAAGCACTGGTGCCCATTCTCGACGAAGTTCGAGAAACCATGTCTGCCGAGCCTGTTCTCTTTCTCATCCTGGACGTGACCGACGAAGACCGTACCGGCCAAGCTCGCCTGCTGGCTGCAGCCCTCGGCATAGAGCAACACCTCAAAACCAATAACAAGACCGGGCTGGTCCTGATCATCAACCCCTCAGATAAGGCCCTGATGGAAACCCTGACTAAGGAAAACACCGCCGATGAAATGATCGGCAAAATCGAGGGCCATATTGCCGCAACTGCGGACGAAGACATGGACATGGACATGTGAGGCAAGAGATCGAATTACGGTGCATCGCTTAGCGAACACTGGGCGATGTACCTGAAAAATCAACTATATCAAAACTGCTAATTATCGGAATCAACACATGAACAAAGACACCGCATTTCAAATGGGCGCCTCAAACCTGCGATTCGGGGTGGGAACAACGCGAGAGATCGGCATGGACCTGTCCGACATGGGCCTCAAGCGCGTCCTCGTCATCACCGATCCCAACCTCGTCGATCTCCCCCCCGTTCAAACCGCGAGAGAGAGCCTGGAATCCGAAGGCATAGAATACGATTTGTTCAACCGCGTGCGCGTGGAACCCACAGATGTCTCTTTCAAAGACGCCATTGCCATCGCCACAGAAGGCGCTTACGAAGGCTATGTCGCCATCGGGGGGGGGTCATCTATCGACACGGCAAAAGCAGCCAACTTATTTGCAACCTATCCCGACGACTTCTTCGCCTATATCAACGCACCCATCGGCCAGGGCAAACCCGTTCCCGGCCCCGTCAAACCCCTCTTTGCCATACCCACCACAGCCGGCACGGGAAGCGAAACCACGGGCGTAGCCATTATGGACCTCTCTGACCGCCACGTCAAAACCGGCATCGCACACCGCTATCTCAAACCCGACCTCGCCATTGTCGATCCCGAAAACACGCGCACCATGCCGCCTTCTATCGCGGCGGCAACCGGCCTCGATGTCCTTTGCCACGCCCTCGAATCCTTCACTGCCATCCCCTATACCGAACGCCCCAGGCCCCATCGCCCAATCGAACGCCCCGCCTATCAGGGCGCCAATCCCATTTCCGACATGTGGGCACTCAAAGCCATTGAAATGACCACGCAATACCTGCCCCGCGCGGTTCGCAACCCCGATGACGACGAAGCCCGCGCGCAAATGATCCTCGCCGCATCGCTCGCCGGCATCGGCTTTGGCAATGCAGGCGTTCACCTCTGCCACGGCATGTCGTATCCCGTCTCAGGTATGGTGAGAGACTTCAAACCCAAAGGCATGATCACGGACCACGCCATCATCCCACACGGCATGTCCGTCGTCCTCAACGCCCCTCCCGTCTTTCGCTTCACAGGCCCCGCGCGTCCAGACCGCCACCTTCGGGCAGCACAAATTATGGGCGCAGACATCTCCAGCGCATCTCCCGACGAAGCGGGCCACATCCTCGCCGATCAAATCGTCGCCCTGATGAAACAACTCGAAGTACCCAATGGCCTGTCAGCAATCGGATTCACCGAAAGCGACATCCCCGCACTCGTCGAAGGCACCCTCCCCCAGCACCGCGTCACCAAACTCTCACCGCGTCCCGCAACAGCCGAAGACCTGGAGAACCTGTTCAAAGATGCGATGGTTGCATGGTGAAATCAAAGGTTGCCATTCTGTTTTTGAAATATTATGATGTAAGCGCCAACAGCATCGCTATACAGGCATAACAGGGAGGGCTTTTCGTGGACGCTAAACTAATCTGGCTTTTTGCTTTTGTGGGACTTTACTGGGCTTATTGCCTCTTCTGGGGTGTCAGAGGCGCCATTTCTTCGCGTACATCAACCGACTACTTCGTGGCCGGGCGCACCATTGGCTTATGGGTATTTGTTCTCGCGGCCACCGCCACCAGCTTTTCCGGCTGGACCTTTGTGGGACACCCCGGAAAAATCCTCATCGATGGCCTGCCCTACGCATTCGCCTCCTTCTACGCCCTCACAATTCCCTTTACCGGCGTGCTCTTTTTGCGCCGCCAATGGGTTGTTGGTCGAGCTTTTGAACACATTACCCCCGGCGAAATGTACACCACCTACTACGGTGGCAATGCCATGCGCCTGCTCACGGTTCTCGTAGCCTTCCTCTTTTCAGTACCTTATCTCGGCGTACAACTCCGCGCCTCTGGCGACCTCTTTCACGTACTCACAGACGGCATGATCGGCATTGAAATTGGCATGTTTGCCCTCTCTGCCATTGTTATGATCTACGTCGCATCCGGTGGTCTTCGCTCCGTAGCCTATGTTGACTGCGCCCAGTGCATCTTGCTCGCCCTCGGCATCATCATCCTCGGTGGCATCGCCATCAGCTTTACAGGAGGTTGGGGCGGATTTACCGACGGCCTCGCAAATTATGTCAAACAAGACCTCGCATCGGGTCAAAAACTCACCCCTGCCGGCCACTCAAACATCGTGGCTATGCCGGGAACGATCCAGGCCGTATCTTCAGGGGCAGAAGCACAGGGCAGCGTTTGGACCGGCATGATGTGCCTCACTTACATGTTCGCGCTCATGGGCATTCAATCCTCACCCGCCTTTTCCATGTGGTGTTTTTCCAACAAAACCAGCGAGCCCTTCCGCTGGCAGCAAGTCGTGGCATCCTCGATTATCATCGGCATCATCCTCTTCACCTTCACCATCTTTCAGGGCATTGGGGGCAACATCCTCATTGCAAACGGCATCTTTGAATCCGCCAATGACAAAAACCTCGTTCCCCAACTCATCAACCTGCTCACAGATTCGGCTCCCTGGCTCGTCGGCTTGCTCGCGGTTTGTGCCCTCGCCGCAATGCAATCCACAGGAGCAGCCTACATGTCCACCTTCTCGGGCATGGTCACCCGCGACCTCTACAAACAATACGTCGCCCCCGACGCATCGGACAGCGTGCAAAAACTCTGTGGGCGCATCTTCGTCATCGTCGTCACAGTGGTCGCGCTATTCGTCGCCGCACAATTCACCGGCGCCATCGTCATGCTCGGTGGCCTGGCCGTAGCCTACGGCTTCCAGATGTACCCGGCTCTCATGGGCGTGTGTTACTTTCCCTGGCTCACTCGCAAAGGCGTGGTCTGGGGCCTCGTTGCTGGCCTTATCGCCGTCACCCTGACCGACCGCACAGTATCCGTATTTGGACTTCCCTGGGGCGCATTTCCCCTCACCATTCACAGCGCGGGCTGGGGCATATTCGCCAACTTGATCATAGCCTTGCTCGTCTCGAAATTTGGATCCGAAAACAGCGAAGAACGCGAAAAACGCGAAAAACACCACACCTTCATCCAGGCCGTCTCTGGCCTCACCGAAGACCAGAAGAAATGGGTGACACCGGCGTGGATCCTCACAGTTTTGTGGTTCCTCGTTGGGTTTGGGCCTTTTGCCACAGTTGGCAACACCCTATTTTCCGACCCCAATACCCCGGCTACCTGGTCACCTTTTGGTTTGCCCTCGCTCTGGGTCTGGCAACTCCTCATGCTGTTCTTTGGCATCTTCGTCATGTGGATGCTCGCCTTCAAAGTCGGCCTCTCCAAACCCATTCCCATTGAAAACGTGACCTCACAGCGCAAAGCACTTTTTGAAAAATAAAAAGATCCCGGTGGATTTTCCACCGGGCTTAATGGGTTATTCCCACAGATCATCGTCGAACCACACCCCAAAACCCGGTCCCTCACCTGGCGCAATTTTGCCATCCATTACTCTTGGCTGATCGCGCACCCACGTCATCCAGGGACGTTCACTTTCAGCCAGGGGATCGGGATCGAGCGCGACAATCGCGTGCAGTGCCCACACCTCTCCCCCGCGATGTGGACACACCGCGACATCGTAATCCTTCGCCAACGCGTAAATTTTCACCAACTCTGTCAATCCCCCGCACCAGCACACATCCGGTTGATAAATAGCGTGTAACCCCCTCTGCATCAGATCCTCAAATCCGCGCGCCGTATATTCGTGCTCGCCACTCGCAATTGGAATAGGACTCTCGCGCATCAACCGTTCATAGCCGTCAAAATCCTCTGGCAAAAGCGGCTCTTCCAACCAGTCCAAATTGAACTCAGCCAACCGATCCGCAGCGCGCAACGTGCCCTCCACATCCCACGACATTGACGCATCGCACATCAACTGAATATCGTCACCCACGGTTGCTCGCACATCCGCAAAAAAATCGGCTATGGCATTCAGTTCAGTGTGGGGATCTATCCCACCAATGCCAAATTTTAATGCCTTATAGCCCAGCGCGAGTGCGCCTTCAAGATCATCCCGAGACCACCCCGTGCGATAAGATGGCACTGCCATTCGCGTTCCACCCAGCACTTCGACGAGCGGTTTATTCGCCCGCTTGCCCCGCAAATCCCACAATGCCAAATCCACGCCACTAATCGCCATCATCGCAATCCCTTTGCGACCATAAGCCGCGGTATGGCGATACATCGCATCCCACAATCCCTCGACATCCCCGGCATTTGCGCCAATCAAGACCTCGCGCAACACCGTCTGAACCACGTGAATACCCGCCGGGCCGCCGCCACCAACACCGTATCCCGACAACCCATCATCCGTATCAATCCGCACCAGAATCTGTCCAATAGATCCGCGCCAACCACCAGGTGCGCGATCCGCATCGGGCTGTACTGCGCGAACATGTGTAATGATCATATGCGATCTCCTATTTGAAATAAAAAACAATTGCTATTCTGCTTCTTGATATGAGACCCGGTTCTGGGTATATTTACCACAACTGACTTACCCGCCAAATTCCCGGAGGAATATAGTGAACAAAACAATCAGACGCACGCCTGATGGAAAGCCCGAAAGGCGCACGCCCGATGAAATGCTGCGCGATGCCGTATCAGACGATACCGATATTCCCGGCAAAGGCAAGCCGCTCGATTTAAAAGCGTATTTCCGCCCCGATGCAGAACATCGCATGGCGGGCAAAATCCTGCGCGACAACAATGTACTTCCCGCACATCTCCAGGAACGCAAAGACGCAGAAGAACACCTCAAAAAGGCCGAAGAGTATCTGCAACGCGCAAGCGAAAAAATCGCGCCATTGCAAAAAGCAATTCGTCCCCTCGCGCAAACACTCATCCGCACATTTTCCAACGACAACGAGATATGCGAAGCACTCGGTCTGAATGCACTACCAGAAAAATATCATCCCAATTTGGAAACACCGCCTGCGAGCGCATCTGATCTCCTTGAGACCATCAGCACCTTCGACCGATTGTGCAAACAATACAACGCATGGGTGCGCGACCTGACATATCGCTACCTCGAAAACCTGCGCCTCGCGCATGAAAATATCGAAGCCAGCAAAAAGCGGCAACTCGCCAACCGCTCGCTTTTGCCAACATACGCGCCCACAGCCAAAGTCAATATTGAAGCGCAGAAAGAATACATACAAAAGCGTTTCCCCCTCCTGCCCGAATGCTCGCACGACTGGCAATCGCGGCTCAAAGCATGGCAGCGATCTCAAAAGCCAACCCTCTGGCAGCGCATTTTTAAATCCGCCTGACCCCCTCCTATCCGATTGTAATATTTCATCTGCATCTATCTGCGTCCATCTGCGTCCATCTGCGGATACCACTCCTATCTTGTCTTGACGCATTTGCCAAATTCCAGTAACTTATATAAGTAAGTAAACACTTTCTTTTTAGCAGGAGTTGATCTGTGGCAAACGCTTCCGAGATAAATCTGCTGGAAATCCCTCCGCAGCACATTTTAGATGGCCTTATCCCATCGCACGAAACGGTTCAATTATCGGCCAGTACCGACATCCGTCTCGACGGCACGTATGGCATCGCTTATCTCCTCGCCACAGATAAACACCTGTTTGCAATTAGCCCCAATGGCGATTCCACGCCACACACAGAGCGCATCCCACTTTCAGAAATTACCAATCTCGAAGTCAAAGACCTGTTTGGCAACAGCTTGCTCAAAGTTCGCACCGCAACCACAGGCGCTACACTCGCGCGATTTACCAAAGGTCAGAACCAGAAATTTAATCGGATAACACACCGACTTGAGGCTCTTGTAAAAGACGCGCGCAAAACCGAAGACAAAATCGCCAAAGGCCAACTTGGACGCGCGATTTCGGGCAGGCGGTGTGACGTGTGCGGCACAATCATTTCGCGCAGAGTGGGAGTCTGCACCAACTGTCTCGACACCCGCAGACTGCTGTATCGCTTGCTCGCCTATGCGCGTCCCTTCTGGAAACTCGGAACGCTGAGCCTTGCCCTGCTCCTCACCTCGACCTTTATTAGCCTTACCCCACCGCTTTTGATGCGCGACCTCATCGATGGTGTACTCGCACCTTCTGCAGATTATGAAACGACCTTCTTCCGCGGCATCACAAACAGCATATTTGGGATACCAACCGGATACCAAATCCTCTATTTCCTCGTGGGCCTGCTCCTGCTGATCAACCTCTCGCAATCGGGCCTTCGCGCCATACGCTCGTATATCCTATCCGTTCTTGGACAGAAAATCACCTATAACCTCAGAAATGAGGTCTATCAGCACCTCCATCGACATTCTCTCAGCTTCTACAACGAACGCGAAACCGGCACCATTATGGCCAGCATCACCCAGGATGTGGGGCGCCTGCAAGATTTTATCAGCGATGGCCTGCAAGAAATCATCCGCGACATCGTTACCATCGCCTTTATATGCATCATTCTCTTTACGATGAATATCAAACTCGCCACCCTCGTTTTAATCCCCACGCCCCTTCTGATTATTGCAACCCTCAAATTTGGTCACCGCCTGCATCGAACCTATCGCGGCCTGTTTCGGCGTTGGGCTGCCATCAGCGCACTCCTTGCCGACACCATTCCCGGCGTGCGCGTGGTCAAAGCCTTTGCACAAGAAAACCGCGAAGTGGGTAAATTTCAGACGCGCAGTGAAGACCTTCTCAAGGGCGAAATCAAAATTGCGGGCATTCGCAGCATCTTCAGTCCCGTCATGGCTTTTATTACATCTATCGGAACGCTGATTATATGGCTCGTGGGGGGCACCTCGGTTCTCGACGGCGCTTTGACCCTGGGCAACTTTGTGGCATTTACGCAGTACATGTGGCGTTTTTACGGCCCGGTTGAAAGCCTCTGTCGCCTCAACCACCGCTTCCAGCGAGCCGCGTCTTCTGCCGAACGCGTCTTTGAAGTGCTCGATACACAACCCGACGTAACCGACAGGCGCTCTGCATACGCCATGCCCGCCATTGATGGGCGCATCCAATTTGACGACGTGACATTTTCTTACGAAATTGGCAAACCCATTCTCAAAAATCTCAATTTTACCGTTGAACCCGGCGAAATGATCGGCCTTGCCGGGCATTCTGGCGCGGGCAAAAGCACCCTGATCAATCTGATTTGCAGATTTTACGATATTGAAGAAGGCGCGATTTTAATCGACGGACGCGATATCCGCGATGTCACCCTCAAATCCCTGCGCGATCAGATCGGCGTCGTTCTGCAAGACCCTTTTCTATTTAATGGTCCCATAGCCGAGAACATCGCATACGGCAACCCCGATGCGTCACTCGATGAAATTGTCGCAGCCGCCAAAACAGCCAATGCCCACGATTTTATTCTTCGCCTACCCGATAGTTACGACACACCCGTAGGTGAACGCGGCGTTCGGCTCTCGGGCGGCGAAAGGCAGCGCATCTCCATTGCGCGTGCGATCCTGCGAAACCCGCGCATTCTAATTCTCGATGAAGCCACCTCCAGCATGGATACCGAGACAGAATCACAGATTCAAGAAGCCCTTTACAGACTCGTGCAAGGGCGCACGACCTTTGCCATCGCCCATCGCCTTTCCACGCTAAAACACGCAGACCGCCTCTTCATCATCGACAAAGGCGAACTCGCCGAGATGGGATCACACGCCGAACTCATCGCCTACGATGGTATTTACGCGCGTCTTTGCCGCATGCAAACCGAACTGTCCAAACTCCGCGCGTGGTAGCGAATAAAGGTATATCAATGTCTTCACTCCCCAATCTGACCAGCGACCTCTCCCTTCTCTCGCCCCGCGACATTCGTCTGTATCTCGACAATTTTGACGATCTCACACTCGACCTGCGCGGTGAAATCCACGAGCGGATTGGTGTGCAACGCGCTTTTCCCCTCAACGCATCTACAAAATTCATCGTGCTCCACGATTCAGACGGCGGCGAAATAGGCATAGTGCGCGACATGGCCGATCTCGACCCAGACAGCAGAGATGCATTGGAAATAGCACTCGAACAGGCATATTTTATGCCGCGCATTCTAAAAATAAATAGCATTGTTTCCAATTTTCACGTACCCACATGGGATGTGGAAACAGATCGCGGACACCGCGTATTTGAAATCCCCAGCAGCAAGCGCGACGTGCGCGTAATTGACGACGTGCGCGTGATCCTGCGAGACGCCGATGGCAACCGCTACGAGATCGCCGATTACCGTCGCCTCGATCCCGAGAGCATTGTATTTGTGGAAACCATTGTTTGAAACTTCTATCTGGGGAACAATCGCACGACTATTTTCGTCAAAACCAAAATGAATTGACGCGCCTATTCGCGCAGATTTTATAAGTAGGAAGGAGGAACCATGAAACTCAGCGAATTTGCTATTAATAAACCCATTAGCACCATTATGATTGTGCTCAGTATTATGATGATGGGTTTTATATCCCTATTCAGGCTGCCGCTCGAATACCTGCCCAGCCTGACATTTCCGCGCATATTTGTTTCTGTCAATTATCCCTCCTCTTCCCCGGAAGAAATTGAGCGATTCATCACGCGTCCTATCGAAGAAATCCTCGGCACGCTGTCGGGCGTTGAAAGCATAAGTTCCTCATCCAGCGGATCCAGTGCGCGCGTCGGCATGGAATTTGCGATGGATGCGGACATGGACCTCATCGGTGTTCACATCCGCGATCGCCTCGATCAAGTTCGCGCCGACCTGCCCGCCGATGTCGATCGCATCGACGTTCGCAGCTTCGACACCGAAGATTTTCCCATTCTCGAATACTCCCTCACATGGCTTGGCGAAAACAACCAGGAACTCGTCAACGTATTCAATCAAATGATCCTGCCCCGAGTGCAGCGTCTCGAAGGCGTCGCCAATGTCGCACTCGAGGGCCTGCGAGAAAAAGACCTCCTCATCGAAGTCGATCAAAAAGCCATGACAGCCTATAAGATGGACTTCCGCACCATCAATCGCGCCCTGAATAACAACAATATCAATGTCTCTGCGGGATATGTTACCGAAGGCAGCAAACGCCTCGCCGTTCGCAGTATGGGCGAATTTGAAACCGTTGATCAAATTCGCGAACTGCCCATTCGTCCCAATCTCATCCTCGACGATGTTGCCGATGTCACATACGATTATCCCGAATCCCGCAGTTTTGAACGCCTCGACGGCCGTCCTGCGCTAAACCTTGAAGTCCAGAAAGCTTCAACGGCCAACATGGTCGATGTCTGCAAACTCGTGCGCGATGAACTCGCCCTTATTCACTCGGAAGTCGGCAAAGACAGGCTCCGAATGCACATAGTGCGCGACCGATCCATCGACGTGACAAATAGCATCGCCAGCCTCAGCCAATCTGCTATTTTGGGAGGCCTGTTAGCCGTCATCGCCATCTTTATATTTCTTCGCAATTTCCGCAGCACGCTCATCATCGGCTCTGCTATCCCCATCAGCGTGCTCACCGTATTCCTGATCATGTATTTCATGCGTCAATCCGGATCGAACATAACCCTCAATCTCATTTCCATGATGGGTCTGATGGTCGCCATCGGCATGCTCGTCGATCCCGCAGTCGTAGCCCTCGAAAATATCTTTCGCAAGCGGTTCGAAGAGGGACAAGATGCCAGGCACGCCGCGCTCGAAGGTAGCGATGAAATCGGACTTCCCGTCCTCGCCGCATCGCTCACCACCATCTGCGTATTTATTCCGGTCATTTTTGTCACCGATTCGCGCACCTCGCTCTTCATGCGCGACTTTGCCATTACCGTGATCATATCTGTTATTGCCTCATTTAGTATCGCGCTCTCCCTCATCCCGTTAGCAGCCTCTCGCGCATTCAATGCAGACGGTAAAATCCTCGATCGCATACTCAAGAGCATCGTCGGTCTCGTAGCCGCGCTCGGCCTGGGTACACTTATTTACTACACGGACTTCAGCAAAATTGATTATGCAGGTGTGTGGGCAAATTTCAATAAGACCATCAGCGAACTTCCGACATTTGCCAAAATCGGTTTTCCCGCCGTCATTGCACTGGCCGTCTTTCTCTATTTCCGCTACCGATCAATCGGCCCCAAAGCCCTCTATGCCAAATTGGTCTCTTCCACCCTTCACTATCGATGGGCAACGCTCTCGGTGGCATGTGTCTTGCTATTTATGGGCAACTACATCTACGGAAAAGTAGAACAACAACCCTTCCGCTATCAGCCCAGCCGCGCTGTAAGGCTCACCATTGAAATGCCCCGCAGTTACGATGTGGATCAAGCGCGTGAGATCTTCAAAATTGCCGAAGACATGCTCATCCCCTTAAAAGACGAACTCGACATCGAAGCCATTGGCAGCCGATATAGCGGTCGGCGTGGCACCCGCCTGACCCTTTATCTCACGCCGGCAGACGAAGGCAAACTCACCACAGATGAAGTTCAACGCAAAGTTATGGCACTCCTGCCCAAAGACATTCCGGGTGTGCGTTTTAAATCCGGAGGTGGCCGTGGTAGTTCTGCCGTGGGGGCTGGCATTCAACTCAAAGGGCGCAACCAGGAAACACTGGCTATTTTGGCCGAAGACATTGAAACCAGTATGCAGGGTATGCCCGGCGTTCACGAAATACAAACCAGCCTCGAAAGTGGAACCGAGGAAATTCGCGTCACAGTCAATCGCGAGCGCGCCCAGCGCTATGGCCTCTCGCCGCGCGATATTGCAACCACCATCGCCTCTGCACTCGGCTCGCGCGGTGGCTCCAATTTCAAAACTCCCGATGGTGAAATCGACATCACAGTACTGCTGCGCGAAGAAGACCGCGCCACTCTTGAACAGCTCAAAACAACGGAGTTTGAAAGCGACAACGGCGGCATGGTCACCTTCTCCAGCCTGGCGGATTTCGATCTGACAACGGGCACCAACACCATTCGACGCGAAGACCGTATGTCAACCGTAACGGTTTTTGCCAATACAGACCAGCAGGCCGTATTTCGCGTGGGCCAGATTATGAAAATGCGCATGGAAGGCGTGCCCCTGCCCAAGGGATACACCTATGAAATGGACCGGCGCTTCAGGTCTATGAATGCAGAACAGAATCAGGACTACGAGACCTTGATTTTAGCACTCATCCTCATTTACATCATCATGGCCTCGCTCTTTGAATCCTATGTCCATCCCCTCACCATTATGTTCTGCATCTTCTTCGCATTCATCGGTGTCGCGCTCGGTCTCTACACCTTCAAAATCGCCATGGACAGCAATGCCAAATACGGTCTTCTCGTGCTCTTTGGCATCGTGGTCAACAACGGCATTGTCCTGGTCGATCACATCAACAGATACCGAAAGCAGGGCTTTACTCGCCGCGATGCCATTATCCGCGGTGGGCAAGACCGTTTGCGTCCGATTATGATGACCGCCACGACCACGATCATTGGCCTGATGCCGCTGGTATTGCCGATGCTCTTTGGCAATGCCGAAGGCACCTCAAGACGCTGGGGACCAATCGGCCTGGTGGTTATTTCCGGACTGTCCATCTCAACAATTTTAACCCTCGTGCTCCTGCCCACGGTCTATTCCCTCATGGATGACCTTTCCCAATTTGCCAAGCGCGTTACAGCCGTAGCACGCGCGCAATAAAAAAAGCCCAGAGCAATCGGCATTCATACCGGTCGCTCTGGGCTTGCATCTTCTGAAAAACGCACTACACTTCCTCGCGCAGCACCTCTTGTATCTCACTGCCCGCATCGCAGTCAGCCTTAAAAACAGCACCATCTTCAACGATCAAGACACCCGTTTGAATTTTCCCAATAAAAGTGGCTTGCGACTGCAAATGCACTTTCTCTTCAGCTACCAGATTCCCCACAATCCGCCCGCTAATCAATGCGTCGCGCACCTTCACATTGGCCTCGACAACACCCGACTTCCCCACAATCAGCGTACCGGATGACTCGAGTTCCCCTTTCAAGATCCCATCTACACGCACGCCAGCCTCAATTCGAAAATGACCTTCAGAAACTGCGCCACGCCCAATAATAGTATTCATGGTCTTATCAAAATTTGTGTTGCGATCCATAGGCCTCTCCTCCAAAAAATTTCTCAACATCCACATAATATAAATCACAGCATTTCGAGTCAATTTCTTTCTCGAACTTTCCGCTTGACAAGTATTTTCTACAGGCGTACTTTGCGAGCCGTTTTATACCCCAAACCGAGGAGAAACTGTGGCGTTCACAATTACCAAAACCGTTCGTCCAAACGCTGTGTGGCAAGAAATGTACCTCCAGATACAAAAAGATCAGCGCGTAATTATCACTGCAGAGGGCCTGTGGTCTCCCGAGATGCGTCCGCTTACCATTGTCTGGTGTGGTCCCGATGGCATTGAAGGGCGTCCCGCCGATGATCAATATCTCTTACCCGGCACAAATGTGGGAGCGCTCGTTGGACGCATTGGCGATAGCCCCATTCTTTCAGTGGGCAATTATTTCGATTTTTATTCACCCTACGAAGGCCCGCTATTTCTCGCGATGAATGAAAATCCCGATTACCACAGCCAGGCCGGTTCTCTCCACGCGCAAATCATCTTATTTGACCTGTGAAACTAATCCGCTTTTTTGCCAGAGAATACGCCCTTTCAGGGCTATTTATCATCCTGCTACTCGGCTTGTGGGAAATAGTCGTGCGGATCCTCGACCTCGCTGCATTTATCCTCCCACCGCCCTCTCAAATCCTGTCCAAATTTGCCGCATCCCATCGCCTCCTGTTCTCTCATGGCCTCGTCACACTCACCGAAGCCCTCGGCGGCTTTTTCACAGGCGCGTCATCGGGGCTACTTTGCGCCATAGCAATGGCCCGATCCCGCCTGATTGAACGGATGCTCTATCCACTGGTCATCTCCACCCAGACCTTCCCCAAAGAGGCACTGGCGCCTGTCTTTGTTATCTGGTTTGGATTTGGCCTTTTGCCAAAAGTGATTATTGCGGGACTAATTTCTTTTTTTCCCGTTGTGATCAACACCACGCGCGGTCTCTTATCAGTTGACAAATCCATCCTCGACTTGATGCGGTCGCTCTCGGCCAGCCAACGACAAATTTTTTTCAAAGTGCGCTTGCCCAATGCCATTCCCTACCTTTTTGCCGCACTCAAAATGTGCATCACGCTCAGTGTAATTGGCGCTGTAGTCGGCGAATTTGTCGGCTCCAGTGCGGGCCTGGGCCATCTCATTCGACTCGCCAATTCAGAACTCGCCACCGATTTGATGTTTGCCGCCCTGCTCGCACTTGGATGTATGGGCACGGGCCTGTTTCTACTCGTTGACGGCCTCGAGAAAACAGCCCTGCGCCGTTGGGGTGGCGCCGTTGAAACCATAGGACGATAAAAGGAGTATTCCCATGAAAAAAATAGTCATCGCTCTTGCCCTCGCCCTCTTCACCCTCTCCTGTACGAGTACAGACAAGACACAAGTGCAATTCATTCTCGACTGGAAGGCGCAGATGGAACACGCGGGCTTTTTTGTCGCCAAACAAAAGGGCTTTTACGAACAAGAGGGACTTGAGGTCGAAATCCTCGAAGGCAGTGGTGCCCCCACTGCGGCCCGCGTCGTGGGCAACGGCACCTACAAACTCGGCGTAGCCAGCGGATCGGCAACTGTTATGTCAAGAGCGCGTAATATCCCCATTGTATCGCTCGCCGTAATCAATCAGCAAACCCCGGTGGTCGTTTATTCGCTCGTAGAAAAAAATATCACAACACCACAGGACCTGATCGGCAAAAGCATTGGCGTCAATGTCGGCGGCACGAAACACCGCGAATTTCAAGCTTTCTTGCGCCACCAGAATATCTCTGAAGAAGACATACAGCTCATGGGCATGAGTGAAGCCAGCCCGGCACCACTCCTCGCAGGTCAAGTCGATGCCATGCTCGGATATACCGAAGACCAACCCGTCACAGTCGAACTTCAGGGCCACGCGGTCAATCGCCTTGCCCTATCGGATTACGGCATCGATGTATATAGCACCAATATCATTGCCAACGAGTCTTTTCTCAAAGAAAATCCCGATCTGGTCAAACGCTTTTTGCGGGCGAGCCTGCGCGGATGGCAACACGCCGTCGATCATCCCGAAGATGCGGTAGCAGCCTACATGGCCGCACGCCCCGAAAGCGATGAAGCCTTCAATCGCGCCAATTTCAAATATCTGATTCCCCTATTGCAGAGCGCCGACACACAACAACAGGGCCTGGGTGCCCAAACGGAAGCAAAGTGGCAACAAACACAGGACATCCTCCACAGCCTGGGCATGATCGACCAAAAAGTCGATCTCAACCTGATCTTCACTACGGAATTTATACCTGAATAAAGTCGGGAGCCAACCGCGAACCTACCGCCTGCTCATAAGCATAAGCCAGGCGCAAAATTCGAGCCTCGTCATAAGGTTTGCCAATAATCTGCAAGCCAATAGGCAAAGCTTCATCAGACCACCCACACGGAACCGACACCGCGCATAAACCCAAAAAATTGACCAGCCGCGTTGTCAACCTGACGGGCGCAGCATCCACATCTGCGATACGCGGTGCAACCGTCAACATCGTCGGACAAATCACCGCATCCACATCTCGCAGGGTCTCACGGGCAGAGATTCGCAACGCCTCGCGCTTTTGTAAAACCGCCGCATAATCTGGCGCAGAAAAAGACGCGCCATGTGCAATCCGCGCGCGAATGCGCGGATCCATCATCTCACCCCGCCGGGTAATCAAATCTCCATGGCATGCATACCCCTCCACGCACATAATCATCGCACTGCCGCGGCCCTCGAGCTCTTCGTCTAACTCTTCCCGCGCTTCGGGAAATTGCATTTCCTCCACATTGACCCCCAAGTCACACAAAATCTCTGCCGCGGCTTCTACCGAAGCAATAACCACGCCATCTGCCCCATCGCAAAACGGATCGCGCACAAATCCTACGCGCAACCCCTTCACATCTCGCTTTAACCCGCGAACCACATCCACCAGCGGTTGATTTAATGTCACTGGATCAGCCGCATCAGGTCCAGCAATCGCCTCAAACACCAGCGCGGCATCTTCCACAGACCGCGTCAAAGGTCCCATGCTATCCAGCGTCCACGAAAGCGGCATTGCGCCAGCGCGGCTCACCCGTTCCAGCGTGGGCTTGAGCCCCACAACACCGCAAAACGACGCCGGGATCCGAATAGATCCCCCCGTATCCGTACCCATAGCAACAGGCACCAGCCCTACCGCCACGGCCACCCCCGACCCACTGCTCGACCCACCCGGCACGCATTCTGATCCCCAGGGATTGGGCGGTGTACCGTAATGGGGATTCAAACCATAAGGTCCAAACGCGAGTTCCACCATATTGGTCTTGCCCATCAACACAGCGCCGACACGCGAAAGACGCTTTGCGACGGTTGCCGAATCCTCCGGAACAAATGTATCCCATACTTTCGCGCCCGAAGTCGTGCGAATACCCGCCGTGTGAAACAAATCTTTAAGCGCGATTGGAATGCCGTGCAAAGGACCCAAATCCGATCCCGACCGCAACATCACCTCCGCCGCCTGTGCCTCGGCGCGAGCGCGTTCTGCCGTAACAGTAATAAACGCCTTTGCCTGATCGCCGTACTCGTCGATGCGATTGAGCAATGCATCCACCACCTCAACCGGCGACACATCCCCCGCCCGATAGCGCGCGCCCAATTCCGATAGGGTTGCAAAATGCATATCCACAGTCAGACATCCTCCCCAGGTGACCACATCACCCGTCCTGCAATCATGTCCTCTAACAACACAAGCTCCCCACCGCGTTCGGCAGATGCATTGGCTCCCAGTACAGCCGCCAGACTGTTCAGCGCATCGCCATAAGAGCTCCGCATCAAGGTGCGGTCTCCCTTCCGTATAGCACTGACAAATGCCTCTGCCTGAAACGCAAACGCATTGGGACGGCCATCCCACGCCGCGACTTCTTCGCCATTCAACACGACATTTTGCGCCGACCACTCGAAAAGCGCATCGTCGGCAACAAGTGTCACCTCGCGCCGCGCATAATTCACATTGGTCAACACCCGCGATGTCGTTGCATTGGCAACCACACCACTCTTAAATCGATAATTCACATTATAGACATACGGCATATTGATCGGCTCTGGTCCCTCACCTTCCGCGCGGTAAAAATAAAACGCCGATACCGCCTCGATATCCCCCAGAAAAAAACGCAACAAATCGATCATGTGAATCGTATTTTCCACGTACGATCCCCCACACAGGGCCATGCGACTCGTCCAGTATCGGATATGCCGCCCGCTGTAAAACAACTGCACCTGTGCATGCCGCGGCACCCGCGCTTCGAGCATCGCCTTCAAATATTCAGCAGAAGGATAGTAGCGACTCATGAACCCCACCTGGGAAACAATACCCGCCCTATCAATCGCCTCATTAAATGCCACAGCCTGAGCCATATCCAAACTCTGCGGTTTCTCCACAAAAAGAGCGATCCCCTTCTCCGCAGCGATCAACTCCGCATCCGTATGCAAAGCCGGGGGCAAGCACACATAAACCCCATCCAATTCCTCTTTGTCAAACATCTCGCGGTGATCTGTGTAAACAGATTTCGCGCCCCAAACCTTTGCCTGCTCAGACACAACACCCTGATCCACATCGCAAAATGCCTGCAATACTACCTCGCCCTTTTCGACCAATTGGGAAAGAACTGGCAAATGTGCATTCTGCGGAATATGACCCAAACCAATCATCCCTATGCGAATGGGTTGCATATACTATTCCCCCTCTATCTCTGCAATCAATTCTCCGGATAATCTCTCACCATCCGACACACGCACACTATCCTCCAACTCATCGATATCCGATACCCCGCACAGCAACATCGACACCCGATTGTCCGACAACAAATAGCGCAAAGCCGTACGCGTCAGGGGTTCATCTAAATCTTCAACAATTTTCTCTACCCGAATCAGATTGTCGTACAAATCGGCAAATCGCCCCTGCGCCATCCACTGCTCCCGCTTTGAACCCAACAACCCCGCGTGCAGTGGCGAAGCGCAAATCACGGCAACGCCTTCTGCCGCTGCTGTGGGAACCAATTCCTCAGTCGCTTCTCTCGTCAGCAAATCGTACTTGCAAAACGTAATCACCGAAACAAAAACATCGGTCTCTTTGAGCACCCGAGACATCAAATCCAGATCGGAACCCGTCAGCCCAATATAATCGCAAATTCCCTGAGCCTGTATCTCCAACAACGCCTCTATAGTCCGACCTGCATCAAACAACCCGGGCCACCCGGCTTTTTCGGCTTCGTGCACCTGCAAAAGGTGCACATGATCGCGCTTTAACCGCTTCAAACTCGCATCGAGACCGCGCCATACCGCATCGCGTGTATAGTCAAAAGGCTCGGGATAATACCCCACCTTTGTCGCCAGATAATACGGCTCTCGCACACCCGACAGCGCGACACCCAGCACCTCTTCGCTGCGCCCGCGTCCGTAAAGTGGCGCGGTATCGAAATAATTCACACCCAATTCCAGCGCCCGTTCCACCACCGCCACCCCATGTGACACCGGCTTTAGCCCCATCTCCGGACGCCCGTAGAACCACGAACCGCCAAGCCCTATCTCACTGACCTCCCATCCCGTCTTGCCAAATATCCTGTATTCCATTTCATTCACCGATACCATCGACTCAACGTGACATCCGACACAGAAAGCGTATAGAGAATACGCAACACCCACATCTCTACCACAGTGCGAACAAAACCCCACTCGCGCCACCGCCGCGTGGAACTGCATACCCGTGCATTGAGCATTACAAATTTGCCCTCACGCGCCACACGCGAGCAAAACTCTGAATCCTCAAACAACTGCAAGGATGGAAATCCCCCCACAGCATTAAAAGTCTCTCGCCGAATATAAATACCCTGATCGCCATAAGTAATCCCCAAATACCGGGAGCGCAATGTACTCAAAAACGCAACCAATCGAAAACCAATCGTCTTCTCCGACAAGCCGAGCCGAAATCGCCCGCCCACTACACCGGGCACACGTAGCGAATCGCGTATCAACATCAACCCATCAGAGGGCAAAAATGTATCGGCGTGCAAAAACAAAAACACATCGCCCGTCGCCCGTTCTGCACCGGCATTCATCTGCAGTGCTCGTCCTGCTTTCGCTACCTGGACCCATTGTGCTCCACCACGCGCCGCAACCACCCTCTGAGTGTCATCCGCACTCCCACCATCTACCACAATCAGTTCCACGTCCTCAACATCGCAAAACTGAGTCAGACACGCGCCGATAACAGCTTCTTCATTTAGAACGGGAATAATCACACTGATCCGCACATCGACCCCGCTATCTTTTTATTACATCATAAAACTGCCGTCCATAACTAATCAGTGAAACAACGAGAAACACAACACTCAGACCAATCAGCAGGGGCTTGAGCGCATCGGCATCCCATAAATAGGCCAAAAGCAACCCACTCAGCACCAGCGTTGTAACCTTGCCCCAAAAATTGGAAGACAACAACACATCGCGTCGCTTGACCAGATACATCCCCGCAAAAAAAATCACCACATCGCGCAACAAAACGACCACAACCAGCCATACGGGCAAATCTTTGAACACAACCATGGCAATTGTAATCGCGCCAACAGCCACCTTATCAGCCAGAGGATCGAGAATCTTCCCCCACTGTGAAATTTCATCCCGCCAGCGCGCGAGCCACCCATCTATCCAATCGCTGACAATCATCACCACCACCACGCCGAAAGCTTCCCATACATAATCCGGCCCCAATGCAATAAGCCATATAGCGGGCAGAGTCAGCACCACGCGCAACAAACTAACGGCATTTGACAGCGTCCAGAAACGATCGCGTTCAGTACTTCCCATACAACACCTCGGACGAATCAGCGAATCTACGAATCTACGAACCCCGCCCATCCTCCCAAAATCAGTGTGTATTCCATTCGTCTATTCGTCTATTCGCTTATTTTTTATGACAACATCAATTTCAGTCCAATTCCCAGCACCAGAACCAGCACACTGCGGTTAAACCACACTGGGGATAACCGTCTATTCAAAAACAAACCGACCGCTGCCCCCAGGAACAAAGCCGGCAACATCCACGTATCCATCACCAAACTCTGGAAATTGATCAATCCCAAAAAAACATAAGGCGTCAACTTCAAAAGATTTAAAACAATGCCAAAAATCCACGCAGTACCCACAAATGTGCGCCCGACCAGGCCCTGTGGCAACAAATACAACATCAAAATCACGCCCCCCGCAGAAACCAATGTGGAAACCACTCCCAAAGTCACACCAACGCCAAAACGCATCCACGGTCCCGGCGGTCGTACATTCACCAGTACCCGATCCCTCAGGGTCTGTAACACAGCAAAAATACATGCCAGAGCGCCTAACAGGCGTCGAAACCAGACCTCTGGCACAATATCCAGAATACCCGCACCAATCAAAATACCCAGTACCATACCGGGCATCAACGCCTTGACATGGTCTCCAACCCAATGTCCCCAGTAGTACCGCGCACTGATCACATCGGTTGTCAGAGAAAGTGGCAAAACAAGCCCCAGTGCGGACTTTGCGGGCACTGCGAGCGCGAGAACTGGCACAGCCACCACACCAATACCACCGCCAAATCCCGCGCGCATCACGCCAATCAAAAAACCGCCAACTCCCAACACCACAAAATCAATTATATCCATCAGCCGTTTCCTTCGCCTCTCCCCTCCATATCTCAAACGCATTCGCCGCAGGTCCTACCAGAAACAGCGCGTAAAACGGTGCGTAAATCGCTTCATTCAAGCGCAAAATCATCTCGACAAAAGCCACCAGAAACGCGACAAAGCACTGCCCTTTTCGCGTCATCACAGTCGTTCTGGGATCTGTAATCATAAAAAAAATGAACAACTGATACATCGGTCCTGTAATCGGCGCAATGCTCGTCAAATACGCCTGCCCGGTAAACATGCAGCGAATAAAAGCAAAAGCCAAAAACGAAATAACATATACCGCGCAGATATGAAACCGCCGCAATCGCCAGAGCGCAGCACTTCCCAGAATCCAGATGATTACCATGGTCCACAGGGTATTGCCCCACTGGATACTCAACCCCGCCACCACTTCAGGGGCGAGAAACAGCATAATACTCACCCCAAAATTGGATGGATTCCACAAATGCCTGCCGCGCCATCGCAACACATACTTAGATGCAATAGACAACACGCTGCACAACACATAAGGCCAAAACAGAGGCGAGCGGATCAAAATACCCACACTAATCCCGGTAATATACGCACTGACCAGCCCCGGCCACACACCCCACGTCAACCGCCCCAGTGCAAATTCCGTCAGTACGCTACTCAGGATAGCTGTCAGCGTCTGCCCCAAACTCTCCAAAAAGCCAAAAGTAACCTGTCCCCCAACCAGAATGCAAGTAATCAATGCCGGCGACAGATAGCGGCTTTGCAACCCCGTCCAGACCGACTTCCAGAACCCACTCGCTCGATCCATTTCAATTCTCTACAATCCGATGCACCCGCCGCACATCGGGCGCGTAAAACATCTGTACCTGTCCCGATGGCCAGCGTATGGCAACGCTATCAACCACTGCACCCGCGCCTAAACCAAAATGCAGTGGACGTTGATTCTGCGCAGCATAACCGCTACCGCCCAATACCTCCTGCACCTGCACCTCCTCATTCCAGAACACCTGCACCCGCGCCCCAATCGCACTGCGATTGCTCCGCTGCCCAACCAGCTCGAACCCAATCCAGTTTGCCTCTGTCCGCACTGTGTTGCGGTACAACAAAAGCGGGCCCCGCTGATTGGCCACCACCACATCCAGCACCCCCCGGTTCCACAGATCTACCAGAGCCACAGCCCGCCCATCGAATCGATCCCGAACCCCCACTGCCTGTGCCACCTCGACAAATTGCCCCATCCCGTCGTTTACCCAAACGCACTTGGTCTGATGGCCTGCCAAACTCCTGCCTCGCATCGGCGGCCAATTTTTCGCATCAGAGATAATCGCGCTATGCCCGCCCGCCACCTGAGAAAAATCATACCAATAACTTCCATTGCCATCTGCCGAAACATACCCATTGGTCAAAACGAGATCCAGCGCCCCATCGTTGTTCAAATCCCCAAACTGCGCGCCAAAACTCCACCCGCCCAGATCCACGCCCATCGCCCCGGCCAAATTCTCAAACCGCAAGGTCTCGCCTCCCACGGGCACCCACAAATTATTCCCCTGAATGAGAACGCCAGCCTGAGAAATATTGGTCTCGTAAATTGCCAGATCTCCCCGATTCAGCACATCGCCAAACGCGGCATTCATCCCGCTCTTTGGCTGACGCCCCACCCCCACTTGCTCACCCATCTCGACAAACCGCTTTCCGCCCTCGTTCACATACAACTCGGAAATTCCGTAATCATTGGACAAAAACAGATCGGGAAACCCCGACCCGTTCAAATCCGCCGCCCCTACCGCCAGTGTCCACCTCCTGCTCGTGATTCCCACCTTCATCGTCACATCTTCAAATGTCCCATCACCCGAGTTTCTCAACAAATACTTCCGCCCCCCATTATTCGCGTATTCAAAACTCTCCGGCATCATCCGCGTGGTCTCCAAATCCCACAAATTCAGGGACTCGGACCAATAACCCGCCACAAAAATATCCAGATACCCATCGCAGTCGTAATCTACCCAAATCGCACTCCCTGCATTGATCCACCTGGGCAAACCCGCTGTTTCCGTCACGCGCTCAAACACCTTCCCTTCCCGATTGCGAAACAACTCGGGGCGGCCCCATTTATACAAAAACAAATCTTCGAACCCATCGTTGTCGTAATCCCCCCACACAGATCCCATACTCACACCCTCGTGATTCACATCCGCCACGCCCATTGCCGCAGCCACATCTTCAAAACCCATCCCTCCCAAATTGCGATACAGCCGATTCAAACTGCCCTTCCGACTACTGGTCACATACAAATCCTGCCAACCATCCCGGTCGTAATCCACCACCGAAACCGCCGCGCCCATCGACGCGATAATCGGCATAATATGATCCAGCTTTGCGTCCAGCCCAGGCGCTTCGTGTACAAAATCGATCCCCACCTGTTTTCCGACTTCCTTCAGATAGAATCCATATCGTTCACTGCCAGTGCCACTCATTTCCCCCACCTGCCATCCTCCCCACTTCATCATACCCAACACCACCAGCAATAGCCCAAAAAACAGCACCACCAGAATCCGCACAACGCGATTGGGATGTCTCTCCTCTATCCCGCTGTCTTTCATGGCCTGTCATTCCTCAGCGCCCGATCAAACCAATCGGGCGTCACATACCGCGTGTGAAACCGCTGCCAGTCCTCTGCATGGCGCTTAAACACCGGATCATCTTCAAGTGTTTCAGGCGCGCGATCATAAGACAAAACCCCATGCGCTGGCAAGGGCAACACCGTCGTTGAAAAAGCCGTATTATAATCGCCATCCTTAACCCACCCATCGCCTTTCAAAACAAAATCCCGCACCTGCTCCCCAGGATCTGGCAAAGCCGCAAACAGCAACTGGATCTCATCTCCAGCATTCACAATCGCATATCGGTCATCGACCTGTGCCAGCAATGGCTCTACATCTCCATATCGCGTATAATACCCCACGAGATCTCGCCACATTTGCGAAGTTCCGTCAAGCGCGTGGTAATCCGGCACCTCGGGCGAACTCGCATCTGCCTCCGTCACCTGCGAAAACCCGCGATAACGCAACTGTGCGCTCGCCAAAGGCACAGATTGAACCGTCATCACACTGTCTTCAAGCGGCACAGCCCACGCCAAACGATCCCAATAAATCTCCAAATTAGTCTGCAATCTAAATTTTCGGGAAACATCCCGCGGAAAAACGCCGCTCAAATCAATCAACACTGTCTTGCGCTTTCCGGCAGGAAAACCCAGATCAGGATACACGACGCGCCAATCTGTCCCACCAAATACATGCAGAGAAAGGCCCTGGGGTGGCGGATGGCTACCCTGCCCCAGCGCCACATTGATCGAACTATCCGTCGGATGAATCCATCCCTGACCGACCAGCCACAAAGGTCCTTCTCTGGGCACCTCGTCTCCCATCTCCACCTCTACATAGTGTTCTCGCGTCACCCCTTGATAAATACCCCGCCCAAAAGTATCCACATACTGTCCGTCCCGCACCCGCACTCTATCGGTCATATCGCGCCCCCGATCATCTTTCACAATAGCAAAGGATCGGGGCTGCGTAGTCGCGTAAATTTCGAGCGATGGCGCACCCCGGGCAAAACGCTCATCCACAAAAACCGACGTCCCCTCGGGATGATCAACTGCGACGAGAGACACCCAATCGACAAAATGCGTCTCCCAGAGTTCACCCGTAATCCGAATATCGTACACCTCATTTCGCGCAATTAGCTGATCGCCTCTGATCTTCACCCAATCCTCCGTCTGAGCAATACCCGCAACCACCTGAGCATTGATCCGCATCCCCAGAGGCGACCGCCACAGAAAATCCGTTACAAACCCCATCTCCAACCCATTGTGCGCAAACACCCAGGGGCACGACCCCTTCAACCGCTGTACGGCACCCACCACCTGATCCACCTCCAGATCGAACTCCACCTGAGGCATCCCATTGGGCCACACAATCCTCACGAGATCTGTCCCCGTATAAGTCCCCAACCCAAAATGCACCACCGGATCCGTCACCACTTGCTTCTGATAGAACGCACCCGAACGCAACTCCACTTCTGCACCCAAACCCAGTGCATTGATCCGCCCATCGCCAGAAGCCCTACCGCCCACGGGGCGAACCGCCTGCCAGTGATACGCCAAATCGCCCCCATTCACCAGTTGCAGCGCCTCACCTGTATCCGAAACACCCAGCAAATCGAGCCGACCATCACCCGTCAAATCCGCCACACCAGTCACGCGCGCTTTCAGGTCCAGAGCGTGGTAAGCCTCTTCCGACGCCAGATAGGCACGCTTGTCAAAAACCAGATCCAGCGCGCCATTATTATCCAGATCCGCTATGAGAAGCGGAGCAGGACCAGCGGTTGAATCAGCCTGAATCAGCGTACTTATCTCCCCTTGCGACACAGCCATCACAGTGCCATCCCCATCTACAACCACGCGCTCTAAACGCCCGTCTCGATCCAGATCTCCCGCGCTTAACGCAACGCCATCCACCGCCTTCTTCGCCCCCGGCGTAAATACACCCGCCCGCTCGTTAACCGCCTCAATCAATTGCCCTTCTCGATCCAGCATCGCCGCATCGGGATCGCCATCTCCATCGCAATCTACCCACACAAATCCCCTCAGTCCATCTACATTACCGAAAAGTTCTCGCGCCACAAATGAACCATCTCCATTGTTTTGCAACACGAGAGGCGGTCCTGTAGAACGCCCCAAAACGAAATCGACATCCCCATCCATCTCTACATCCGCTCCCCACACGCCAACTATCTCTTCTTCGTCCAACCCGATGGAATCAGTCACACCCTCAATCCCGCCATCCTCAGTACGTCGGAACAACCGAAAACCCTCTGCCCCCACCAGCGCGAGATCTAACGCAAAATCGTTATCCCAATCAACCGCCAGCATCCCCAACACCCCTGGGGAATCAACCGCAATCCCCTCCGTCCCCCGTACCTGAGAAGCACTTGCCGCAACCACCTCTACTTCTTCTTCCGACCAGAAAGGCTTGAGCACCTGCCAATCACTTCCCTCCAAACCCGCAACAGGTTCGGGTTCAAAGCGCATGTTCAAATCCGCAGGCGCCGGCATAGCCTGGGGCATACTGAACTTCAAAAATTTAACTATGGGATCTCCCAGGCGTTCAGCCGGCACAACCAGTGCATCCAGCGCGCGCCGATACATCGGATCGCGCAACAACACATTGTGCAAAAACATCGCTTGCAAAGCTACCTCACTCCCCCCTTCCGTCTCGCCCTGCAAACTGCGCAACTGCACCCGCGCCGCATCCGGCCACCCCTCCGACCACTCGCCCAACTTCTCCACCGATGCGCGCAGAGCCTTTTCATCCCCCCGTTTGCCCGCCTGCCTCGCCCGCTCGATCCACAGCGCGGGATTGTCCGGCACCTGCCTGATCAGGACTTCCAACTGTGTCCAGACCTCTTCCTCACTCCCTGCTCCCCCCCGTCGCTCCACCTCCTTCATCAGCGCGTACCGCGCCTTCACAAGCCCCTGTTGCGCCGCTTTCTCGAAAAACGCGATAGCAGCGTCGGATTGCCCTCTGCTCCGCTCAACCAATCCCTGCAGCATCGCGATAGCGCCGCTCTCGGGCATCAGTGAACGCGCTGTCTCCAGGTCTTTTGCAGCCCCGTCATAATCCCCCCGCCGCAACCGCAACACCCCGCGATTTGCCCACGCAGCCGGCTCATCGGGTTCCATTGTAAGAGCACGGCTCAAACTGGCATCCGCCCGATCAAAAGCACCCACCTCCAGCGCGAACACACCCGTATAGAATGCGGAGACATAATCCGGGGATGGCGTAGCCATCTCCTCTTCTCCGCATCCAAAACTCAACACCATCAACAACCCGATCGTGCGACGAATATCAAGCATCGTGCTCCTTCCATCCCGGTATCGAAATATCCATCCGCCGCTCAGGCGCGTAGATCTTATCGCCCTTATAAGGTGTATCCTGCGTCAGAATATAAATGGTGCCCTCGTGTACATACGTAATCTCATCCCTCGAATCTCCCACCACATCTTCCACAACCCCACCTGCCCAATCGAATGGCACGCCCTCGCACACGGGTTTGATCACCTTGCGACACTCTGCATCGTAAAACCCGAATGATTCCGCGCTGGTACTGATAAACAACAACTCTTGCCCGTCGCCTGCCCAATTCACAGCCGGTCCCCCCTGGCTCATGTTATCCGGCTCCATCCGGGACAGCGGATCTCCCTGCCCACTCACCAAATTCATAATCCCATAAGTCCCCCACCGATCACCCATCCACATCTCTAACCCCGGCAGATCGGGTCTAAAATTCCCCGCGTAAATCCCCTGCACATGCCCATAGCGGAGGTGACTCAACAAAGAGCCATCCCGCGCATCCACCAGGAAAAATCCCGGATCGCTCCCCGCAATCCCGACCTCTGGCCCATTGCTCTCATCCCCATCCAATTCCCCAAAAGAAGCGTGGTCAATATGCCCTGCACCGCCAGAATCCTCGATGTACTCCGACCCCTCCATTGTCCAGAGATGATTTCCATCCCCATCGTACAGATCATAACCGGGCAAAATTTCATCCCGCCCATCGCCATCCACATCGTAAAACCAGATATACATCCCATACCACGCATTGTGCGCGTCCTGTCGCCAGCGCAAGTTCAGATTTTCGTCAAATGCCCAGATCGAATACCCGGTGCCCGCGCCATCCCCATCCCGCAAAATCAAATCCTGCGCCTTCTCCGTCTTTCTAATTTTACACGGCCAGATTACCCTGAGCGAATGCAAAACATCTCCCATGCTCGCATTCCTGTATCCCCGATACGGTCCCGTCCTCGGCAATTCTGTTTCCGCCGTCACCTCACCCGACTTTCCGCTCACCAGCTTTAACCTGTCATCCTCAATACCGATAAAATCTTCCACCCCATCTCCATCCAGATCGTGTACCACGGATCTTTGCAGCCCTTTTGCAGCGGGAAAAGTCTGATCGTATTGCACGTCCCCGTCAAAATTCAAGCACACAACGCGCAAGCCTTCATCCGTCTCCTTCTGCAACACAATTTCCTTTTGCCCTGCCCCTCTAAAATCGCCGTATCGGGCCTCACACGGCCAGAACTCGCCGATATCAATCCGCTTCCACAGCACGGGCTTCGGATACTTCTCCGCCTCCCCTGCCACTTCTCTTTCATAGGCGTCCAAGCGGCTCACATACGCAGCATCGGCAGATGCACTCGTTGTGGCGCGCACCGCGCGCATGCGACTCCGCGTATTTGTACGCACGCCAACCTTCCCCGTGGGAAACCGATCGTCATAAGCTACAAACGCCTGCTCGCCATTCACATAACACGCAAACCGCTCGCCCTCACACACCACTTTTAGCGTGTAATACTGTCCCCTATCAAATCCATTGGGCAGATCCGCCAGCATCGTCCAGGCCTCGTCTTCTCTCCGATAGAGCACAAACCGATCAAACCCCTCCATACAAAAATAATAATACCGCCTCAGGTCCTGATACCGCACCATAACCCCCGACCGGGCGACAATCGCGTGGGGATCGTCATTGCCCGGCTGGGTATATGCATTCAACTGCCGCACCTGCGCTTCCATCGTGTAATCCCCCCACAACGGCTCACCCGCTATCAGGCACCGATCCGACTTGGCAGTGTGCTCCAACACCTCTGTGTCCCCATCTTTCACCACCCGGTAATTACTCAGCATATTCCACTTGGGGGGTGCGACCAGCGCATTCCCCCAACCCTTGAAATATTGCTCCTCGATACTCTGATCCGGTTCTGTCTTATCCAGCACCGTCCCCAGCGGACATCCCACCAGGTCAATCTCTGCCAGCAATTGTTCATTGCTTGCCATGTCTTCCTCCCGGTTAAAAAATTGGAAATTACATCGACGCGATATTTCTTATCCCGCCATCAATAAACCCGAACTCAAAATACATGCACCACATGCCCCTGTCCCGGAAACCAGACCAGATCTACCACAAAAGACAGCGTTACTGCCAGGGCATATCCAACCAACAGACCTATAAAAAAAGGCTGCCATTGGCGGTACAACACCATTCCACCGCCCTTCAGCAACAACCCCTTGATCGCCCAAACCAGAAAGGCCGAAAACGCCAGTTCTCGTGTAAAATTAGTGCCGGGAATGGTCAGCCCGATCGGGTGAAGCGGCCACCTCGGAAACCGGTAACGCAAAAAACTCAGCAGTCCCATCAGCGCGGCACCGATACCGAACAGCATCAGTCGAATACTGTCCGTACCCTGTGGCGACTTCATCTTGGCAACTGCCGCATTAAACGCTGCTTTGTTTCCACTTCGATAGGGCCACACATCAAAATGATAGGCTCCGTGGACATAAGCCAGGTGAAGCGTTAATGCAATCGATACCATTGCACTCAGCGCCAGGCCAAATACCACAGCCCAGAGCAGAAGGCGTCGATTGCCACGCACAAAATCTGCCAGCCGTGTCCCGTGTACCAACCCGGGCATAAACAGTCCTCGGTAGGAAATCAGCGCATAGGAAAATGCCAACGCCGTCATCGTTGCCCCCGACAGGGTACGCGTACCCAGAGTAGCCATCGTAAAAGCCTGACCGCTCAGCGGGGTGCGCACGTAAATCAACCCTGTCTCCGCCACGATCTTGGCTACTCCCACATACGTCACCAGCGTTGCCAAAACACACAGAATGGCTGCGCCATAGGCCATCCCCGCCGCGTGTAACCACAACACCAGATAACCCAGTCCTATAAACATCCCCCATACCGCCGCCCTGTAACCCATCATCTCGTCCGAATCTCCGGCGTTCCGATCCCCTCTAAAAGCACTGCGGAATGCGGCGTAAAAGTGCCTCCGGGCCATCCACAATCCCCAGCCCACAAATACGGTCAACGCCCCGAACCCCTCCCAGCCAGCCACCTCGTATGACGAGCCCCAACTGTCGGAGATATTCAAACCAAATCCCAGCCGTCTTAAGATACCCACCTGGAATACATTCAACACATAAAAAAACCAGACGCTAAACAACACTTCCAAGTTGGCAAAATACACAAACCCGATCGTAAACAGATTGAGTTTGATCCTGATTCCAGGGAAACTGCGGCCCAGTGGTAGTGACGTTCCAGACCGGTAACTGCCCGTGGGAAATTTAGGTGCTCCAGGAGAAAAATACGACAGGATATTCCAGGCAATCATCCCAAATCCCGTCACAGCCCCCGCCCAGAATAACCTTCCCCCAATCATCCGTATCCCGTGTTTTGGCGCCGAGACCAGATCCACCGCCACATTCGCCAGCGGATAGACCAATCGCTCGTGATCCACCCACTGTCGTCGCAACAAAACCGCCAGACAAATCGACACGCACGCCGCTGCACCGATAAAACTCAACCACCAGAACAGTGGCAAAACCCACTCTCCCCACGGCACGGCCTGTCCGGGCGGTAATCCCTCAAAAAACCATGTCATCGCCTGCCGGTCTTCCGAGGGAGCCATCCACGGTCTGATATGATTGTGCAGATAAGGTGCCCACCCATTCTCCGGTGTCGCAAAATAAAATGGCGCCGCAAGAATCCCCAACAAATATCCCGGCAGTCCGTCTGCCGCCGGAATCACCGCACTGGCCAACCCCATCGCCAACGCCACCAGCAAATCCGAACGCCCGAATGCCCACTCCGGCTTTTGCGCTTTGAGCACCGGATTCACAATCAGGGCACACAGTACAAAGGGGACAAATAGGGCCAGCGCAAAATTACTCATGTTCAACCGGGAGGCCCGCACAATAAACTCAGAATAGGTGGCCCAAACGCTCACCAGCACCACAAAAAACGATCCCAGTACCACCGCACGAACCTTAAACCGATCGTCTCGCACCTGCCCCATTTATTTTACCTCAATACCCCTCAACGCCTCGATCCGCCAGCCAAATTCCTCCTCCAATTCTTTTGTCCATCCCCGCTTTAGAAACGCAATCTGCCCCTCCCGATTGAGAAACCAGGTTGTGGGAAAGCCCTGAATCCCCGCTTTATTCACATATCCGTCATCGAGCAAAACCGGGAAAGTATAACCCTTCTTCTCCATCCACGGCGGTACTGACTCGGGATTGCGATCATTATTAATCGTCAAAATCGCCACATCGGGATCGTCCTTGTAATGCTCGTACAAATTCTGAAACTCCGGCATCTCTTTCACACACCATCCACACCATATCCCCCAGAAATTGATCGCCACGATCTTGCCCTTCAAAGAAGTTAGCAATACTTGCTTACCCTTTAGAGTCTTCAAATTGAACGCAAGCGCTGGCTCTGGAGCCTCAATCCGAGAAGACAGGACCTCCTGCTTTCGCGTTTCTCGATCTGATGCTATTAAAGGTTTTAAATAATTTTCGTACCCATCCAAACTCCCGTGTCGCTTCAAATAAAGTGACTTTAGAGCCTGGTCATTGGGATTTTTACCCGACGATGGGATGGCTATACCCATTTTGTAAAATACTTCGGCCTGATCTGGGTTGTCCATCGCCTCATAAACCTGACCCAAATGGTAAAGCGTGTCCTCATCTTTGGAATTCAGTTCATAAGCGCGCATCAATTCTCGCTCGGCATCTTCCAAACGCCCTTCCTGAAAAAACACCCAACCGAGGGCATCGGTCATCAACCCGGTCATCCAGTTTATATCTTGTTGATAATCTTCTTCTGAGTCGTAGTACTTCTTCTGGTCTTTCAGAAATTCCTGTGCTACCGCAACACCATCCCGGGCAATCTGCTCAGCCTCTCGATAATACGACGTGCGTTCCGCCAGCGTCATCGCACCTCTTGGAAATGTGAGATGCGGGTTGATATTTTCATATTTAACCATACCCTGTACCACATCCAGAAGTTCTTTCGCTGATACCGTAGAATCCTCCCGAATGGAAAAGAAAAGATTCAGATATGCATCTCCCAGCAGTCGATCATTATGGTGTTGGGACCGCGCGATAAACGCCCGCAACAAGTTTCGATACGCCTCCTCTTGCTCGAGATCCTGGAAATCTTCTTCAGCATCCTCCTCCATCGCGCGATAGCGATACACCAGCACCCATTCCGCCTCTGCACTTTCGCCATAGGTACTGAGGATGCGATCTCCAACCCCTTTTTTCTTTTCCTCGAGTTCCAGACTTCGATAGGCATTGTACAATGCCAGCAAAGAAGCCGCATCTCCCCCACGCGCTTGCACAAACGCATCGGCATCAGCCTCAATCTCTGCAATTTTCTCTGCTTCAGACTTATTTTTAAGTCGCTCAACCACCCGCCAGAACCGCTGATGCACCCTTGCATCTGTGGGTGCCAGTTGCGCCGCTTTCTGGTATAGTGGATAGGCTTCATCGTAACGACGCATCACAGACAGATAATAAGCCGGTCGATAATAGGCATTTGCATTACCGGGATCGGCTTTGCGCGCTTCTGCAAATACCTTCAGACAAGCCTCGAATCTTTGAGTGTTTTTTCCTCTCTCAGAAGTATAGTACAGGGCATTCCCCTTAACGACCAGAAGCCTGGCGGGATTCTCGACCCGCGTTTTATACTCATCTACAAAGGTAATCGCATCCTCTTTATTACTTCCATACAGCACATCTGCTCTTATATTGATGACATCCGCATGGTCGGGCAACATCTCTAAGGCTCTTTCACTGGCTAAAAGCGCCTCATCCCTGCGCTCTTTACCAAGTCGATTAAGTGCGCTCGCAAGCGCGACCCAACCCCACGCACTATTTTCAGGAGACGCGACCATCTCTTCAGCGGCGGCAACTGCTTCCTCTTTGTTCTCCGCCGCCATGTGATGGATAAACCAGGCGCGCAGATGCAAATTATCCGGAAACCGTTCGACCAGCTTTTTCCCCTCGACATATCCATCTTTATGATTCCGTGCCATTCGCAGAGATCTCAACCTCTCAACCGCCTCTTCTGCTGTATCTTGTCCCTGAAGGGGAATAGGACACAGACAACAAAATAGAAGATATAGGACCCATCGATTCATCATAAGACACCTCCTTAAATGACCTCCACAACATCATCTCCGTTACTCGGTTTGCCTCGGCGACCAGCGAGGCGCAGAGACCTCCATATCCACAGAAACTTCATGCAAATCCGTGCCATCGGCATTTATCATCATCAACCTGTGTTCCAGGCCCCCCTGTCTCTCGTGGGTTCGCCGCACTTCAAAAGCAATCCTCTGACCGTCGGGCGACCAGGTAGGAGAAAAAAAAGCCACTGTAGAACTCGCATCCAGGGTCAACCGTCGCACCATAGCCCCATCGGAACCCATAGTATAAATCTCGCACTCAGGGAACTGATTCCGCACCTGTGGTTGGTGCCGATTTGACGCAAATGCAATACGCGTTCCATCAGGCGACCAGGCCGGATGAATATTCTGAACACCATTGAAATCCGTAAGCCTGACCCGATTAGAACCATCTGCATCCATGAGAAAAATGTCGATATTATTCCCCTGACGCGATTGAAAAGCAATCCTGCGTCCATCGGGTGACCAGTCCGGAGCTTCATCACTACTGGGAGAATTTGTCAGATTTTGCAATCCCGTCCCATCGAGGTTGACCGTGTAGATATCCCATCTATCCCTATTATCCTTCTGCGCCTGAAAAGCAATCTTTCCACCATCGGGAGACCAGACTGGACCGAGATCGGGACCGGGCAAATCGACCACCTTCTGTATGTCTCCATCCTCCAGATTAAAAATATAAATATCGAAATTTCCCACGGCATCCCGGTTTGAAGCAAATACAATGCGTCGCGCATTCGGAGACCAGGAGGGATTGGTATAGCCTCCCTGCTCTCTCGTAAGCCTCATCAACCCCTTGCCATCGGGACGCATCACAAAAATTTTGAATGTCCTGAAATCCCCCGGTCCCACAAACGCAATGCGGCCTTTAACAATTGAATAATCGGAATCCAGCAGACCGGTGTTCCCTGCACAATGAAGCAGAGAAAAAAACAGAAGATACAATATCCACTGATTCCTCACAGCACACCTCCTGTGCTATGCTGGCGCGCCAAATGCCAGAATCTTCTGCCGGTCGTAAATCAGCACCTCATCTCTTCCGTCCCCATCCATATCCAACACCATCGCGCCATATCCAATCCCGTAATCGTACGCACGAAATCCCCGGATGCGCTGTCTGGGCTGTCTGAAATCCTCTCGAAAGGGAAATTCCATCACCCGGTTGCCATCCCCATCCATCAGAAACGGCCAGTAAAGATGTGTATCTTCCGGCTCGCTATCATAAGGCACATCCTCTTGTTGCCTCTTTAAAGCCGGGGCATAAATCACCAGATCCAGCCCGTCATCCCGCCAGCCGCGCACAGCGTGTTGCGCGTATCCCACACCGGATTTTTGCCACAATGCCTGTCCATCGGGCGTATAACACGTCATCCCAATCCACTTTTCATTCAAAATCATCGTCTGTCCATCTATATCACTGCGAAAACGCCCCACCGTCGTATTCTGCGAATGCTCGTGCGGGCGTCTCCAGATCACCTCGCCCTGCGTATTCGCCACAAAAAAATCTCTACTACCCGAATACGCAATCTCAATCTCCCCATCCCCATCGAGATCCGTCGGATTGATATTGTCCGCATGCTCCGCCGTGGCATTTTCCACTGGAATCGACCACAACAAAGTCCCATCGCTATCCACCAGATTATACCCGATCAACATCTCGTCACACCCATCGCCATCCACATCGATCAACACCGGCGCATGCCCTGCCCCGTGATAATGCGGCGTCATCCACAACTCCGACAAATCGCTATCCAGAACATAAGTCGGATTGCCGTATTCATAAGGCGGATAAGCACCATCATTGACCTTCACCACCAGTTGCTGCCGCGTCGGATCACCCTTCAAATTCCCGGCCTTCACCTGAGAAAAATTATCTGCCGGCAACTTCTTCTGCGCCTGTACCTCGCCCGTTTCCCCATCAAAAACCGTCAGCACATCCCACACAATCGAAATCACCTCCGCCTTCCCATCGCCATCCACATCAGCAGTAAGAAAATCATTGCCTCCATGCGAGCAGTAAGGATCTGCCCTTCGATGCGGTTCGCCCACTTGCCACAGCTGATTGCCCTCCTGATCAATCGCCGTAATACAGAACAAACGCCGTTCCTCATCCGTATTCCATCCCCGCTCAATATAGAGATCCGACTTCAACTGCCCCGGACTCTGCCGCAACAAAAACTCCTGCTTTCCGTCCCCATTCACATCCGCCACAACCATCTGCCCGCCAACACCTTCCACATCCAGTTCCCACAACAACCGCGCATCTCTCCGTGCATCACCCATAGTAGCCTCCTTCTAAATACATCAATTCTCTTCCACAACCACAACGCGATCCACCTCAACATCTTCCAACACCTGCACGCGGCCACTCACCCAGCGCACCTCAATTCGATCCACGCGACGCGCATTGCCCAGCCCAAAATGAAGCCGCAAATCGCTCGCCGACAAATAGCTCGACTGACTCCGAACCTCACGCACCTGGATCTTTCCCCCCGCGCTTACATGCACCACCGCCCCAATCCCGTCCCTATTTGAAAACCCGCTTTCCGCTCCCTCCATACCTCCCACGAGCTTTACAACGATCCAGTGTCCCGAGTTCTCAAATTCATTGCGAAACACCCGCGCCCTTTGCCCCGAATGCAACACCACCAGATCCAGATCGCCATCCTCATCCAGATCGCCAATCGCCGACCCACGACTCACCCCCGGCGTTTCAACGCCCGCATTAACCACCTCAAATCGCCCATCCACATTGCGAAATATTTGATCCGCTTGTAAATAGGACTCCGCCCTGGAAAACGCCTTTACATTTGGGAAAATATGCCCATTTGCCACAAACAGATCCAGATCGCCATCGTTGTCATAATCAAAAAAATGAGTGCCAAATCCCAGAGGCAGCAAAGACACCCCGGCAATTCCGGTTGACACACTTCCCTCCATGAAAAATCCGCCCCCCGCACGCTGATAAATCGCATTGGTCTCGTAGGAAAAATTCGTCACAAAAATATCTGATCGCCCGTCTCCATCTACATCTCCCACATCGACCCCCATCCCCGCCTGTGTCCGGCCCTGCGCATTAAACGCCACACCCGCCTCTATCCCTACATTCTCAAACCGTCCCCCCACATTGCGATACAAAAAATTTGGCGTCGTATCATTCGCCACATAGAGATCGGTATCCCCATCCCCATCGTAATCCAGACTCACCACCCCAAGCCCTTTGCCCGAAGAATCCGCCACACCCGCCTCAAAGGAAACATCCGTAAATATTCCATTCCCCTCATTCCGATAAAGCAAATCCGGCGCCCCCTCAAAATAGCCCGGATCGCAATACGTGCGAACGCCCACCCGCTCACAATCCGGATCGGTTTCCACATCATACGTCAAATAGCGCACCACATACAAATCCAGGTCGCCATCCCCATCCGCATCAAAAAAGGTGGCGCCAGCAGACCACCCACCGCCCGCCACCCCCGCCTTCTTTTCCGCAAAACCACCACGCCCATCATTTTGATACA
The DNA here is from genome assembly GCA_026705765.1 of Gemmatimonadota bacterium. Taxonomy (NCBI): domain Bacteria; kingdom Pseudomonadati; phylum Gemmatimonadota; species Gemmatimonadota bacterium. The sequence continues at coordinate 7,265 of JAPPAB010000158.1, read as the reverse complement.
GCACATTGGCATCATAACCCGTCGTATAAAGATCGAGATCGCCATCATTGTCATAATCCCCAACCGTACACCCCATACCATACCCCACACCCAGCGCGCCTGGAACAGCCGAAAAACGAAATCCACCATCGTTTCGATAAAGCGCGTTCTCGCCGCCCGCCTGCCCGTGTTCTCCATTGACAAAATACAGATCCAAATCCCCATCCCCATCCACATCAAACACAGCGCAGCCCGACCCCATAGTCTCCAAATAATGCCAATTCCCCCTCGCACCGGTCCGATGCACAAACGATATACCAGACGCTTCTGCAACCTCCACAAATTGCTCTGCGGCAACAGAACTCGAACATAAAAACAAAAAAAGAATGCCAATAACTCTAATCACTGATACTCCCATCCAATTGTGAAAGTACAGTCACACTCATCTGCGTTTATCTGCGTACATCTGCGGATGCTTTTGCCGCCATTGCCTCTGCCTCCGCTTTCCGCCCCGCCCGACCATAGAGAACCGACAACTGGAGATACAACTCGCGCGGATCTTCCGCCCCCCCAATCACCTGATCGTACAACGCCTTTGCCGCGTCCATATCTCCCGCCACCGCATGTGCCACCCCCAATCGCACCAGCAACCCCGCAGAATACGCAACCTGATCTGCTCTGGTCTCATAGGTCGAAATACACTTATTCAGATCTCCCGTCTTCGCCTGTGCCTGGCTAATCTGATCGTAAATGTAGAACGCGGCAAAGGCAATCGGATCCATAGCCACAATCCGCTCATATCCCTCCACCACATCGCGCGACAACCCATCGGCACACAAAAACATATCTGTCCTGTGCCTCAAAGCCTCGTCAGATACCAGGCCCCCTTCACCCAGCGCAAAAGCCGCATCATAAGACCGCCGCGCTCGCTCTACATCCCCCAACGCCTGATAGGACTGTCCCAGAGCCAGATACACCACGGGAACCTCCGGACTAAACCGCCACGGCAAATCTGGATCTTCCACCAGAGCGACCGCTTGCTGATAAACCCCTATAGCCTTATCGTGATGCCCCAATCTCACAAACCTGTCTCCGAAATCCAGCAAATCGGCTACCTTATCAAATCGCGCGGGCAACACATACTGGTCTCGAACCGCATGCCGATGGCGCTCGTCAAAAAACTTAAACGACTCCCACGCATGCCGCGCCGATAGCGAATCGCCCGATACCTGATAAGCCTGTGCCAGTCCATAATGACCTTTGGGATCTTCAAAATCGATTTTTGTCGCCCGTTTGTACGCAGATATAGCAGACGCATACTTGCCGTGCATCATCATGAGTTGTCCAATTTCTAAATGCGCTTCTTTGCGATCCGAAAACATGTGGACGGCCTTTTGAAATGCCTCCAGCGCCTCGTCATAACGCGCTTGCCTGACCAGCGCAAGCCCATATCCGTAAACCGCCAGATCGTCCGTCGGGTCTCGCTCCAAAACAGCCTGAAACGCCTCTTCCGCATCGGAATACGCCCCCGCCAATTCAGCTACAAAACCCAGATTTCGGTAAAACATTGTCTCATCGGGTCTTAGCGCGACCGCCTGCCTGAATGCTTCAATCGCCGGGCTGTAGTTACGCTGAAAAAAATACACAACGCCGAGATCGTTATGCGCTCCTGCATCCTCAATTTTCAGATGAATGGCCCGCCGCAAATTCTCCCCTACCTCTTGCAAATCGCCCTGCCTCGTCACAATCTGAAGCCATCCCAAAAATCGGTACGCATCCGCCGCTGTTGAATCAACTGCGATCACATCCTCGCACCGCACCATTGCCCCGTAATAATTGCCCTTGATAATATCGACCAGCACCGAGTCCATCTGTGACGGCTCAACATTTGAGACAAATAGCATCCACACCATTAGCCCATAACCAAATCTTTTCAAAATCACTCCTCCTCAATACAAATGAATCCAGTGTCCTCGGCCCATAAACCACAACACATCCACCGCAAACGACACCCCAACCCCCAGCGAATACCCCGAAAGCAATCCCGTAAACAACGGACGATACCTGCGATAAAGCGTCACACCACCAATTTTCACAATCAAAAACTTACACGCCCAGGCAATAAAAATAGACCACGTCGCTTTCGTAGCGCGACCGCTTCCACCCACGGCAAATCCAATCGGATGCAACGGCCACCAGGGCAAGCGGTATCGCAACACCGTCAACACCGTCATGCCCACCACACCAACCCCAAAAAACATCAGACGAGAAGACGCTGGCCCCTGAGGGCTTTGCATCATGCTCACAGCCCGCGCAAACACGCTATCGCGACCATAGCGAAAGGGAAACCCTCCAAAATTATACGCGCCCTGTTCATAGCCCCATCCCAGGCTCAAATAAATACACAGAGGAATCCCCACCAACAGCGCCAACCCCATGCTCTTGCCCAGCCGCCTCTGATCGGTACCGGCCAGATCACCCATCTTCGCACTATTGGCCAGAGACGACATAAACATACCCTTGCCGTGAAAAAACAGTCCCTCTGTAAATGCCAGTGTCGTAATCGTCCCCCCCGCCATAGATGCCGACCCCAAAAAATTGGTCACCAATGTCTGCGGACTCACTCCCCATGCCAGATAGAGCAAACCACTCTCACACACCACCTTTGCCAGCCCCAAACACACCCCGTATAGCGCGAGCAAAAACAGAACGCCGATGTACCACTCAATCCCGGCCATACACAGCCATAGCAAACAAAATCCCGACCCCAGAATCACCCCCACTACGGCTGTCCGATAAGACACCATTTCACCCGAATCATCCACCCCGTACTTCGCATTGATCGCTTTTCTCACCACATCCCGCAGATGATGCCGCGCCGTCCACAATGCCCACCAGACCAGCGCGAACAATGCCCCCAGATTTTCCCATGCACTCGCCGCACCCGTTCCCGGACCCAAATCCAGACCAATGCGATTGAAAATCCCATTCTGCGCCCAATATACCAGATAAAAAAACCAGAGGCTAAACAACACATCCAGATTGGCAAAATAGCCAAACCCGATAATGTACAAATTGACCCGGTTGGTCATCGCGGGGAAGCCATCGATAAATACCAGATCTTTGCGTCCAAAAAAGTTGATACGGGGCCAGGCATCCCAAAAATACCACACAAAATTCCATGCCAAAAGTCCAAAACCCAAAACAAATCCGAACCAGAACAGCTTATTCCGCATCAGACCTGACAATATTCCCCCCACGCCGTCATCTTCAATCAGATCGGACACCGGTGAAATCAGGGGATAGACCAGACGCTCGTTTTCCACCCATTGCTTTCTCAGCATCACCGCCATACACAGCAGCACAAAAGTCAGCACCCCAATCAAACACATCCACCAGAACAACGGCATAATCCAGGCAGACCACGGCACTGAGCCTGAGGGCAACCCCTCAAAAAAACCCTGCATGGCACCGCGCTCATTCAAAGGCGCCAACCACGAAGGGATAGTCGGATGCAACAGAGCTTCCCATTGATTCTCTGGCGAGGCAAAATAATAAGGCGCAGCCAGCACCCCCAGGAAAAATCCCAAAAGACCGCTACCGGGAATATGTGCCCCAATCAATCCCATCGCAGCAACAGTCAAAAGCTCTGAACGCGAGAGCATATACCCCGGATAAATCCATTTCAAAAGCGGGTTCAAACCCAGGATCACAACCACAAACCACATGAAAAATCCCACGGGAAAGTGGCTCACGTTCATAGAAGACGACCGCGCCACCGGCTCGGAAAATGTAATCACCGCGACCTCTGCACAGACCAGCACCAGGCCCAGCAATACAGCGCGGGCGGTCACGCCCCGGTCGGCTGACTGAATTGCAACAGATGTATCAAAAGCCAGGCTCATTATTCTTTCTCCAGCTTATCCAGCTTCCGGCTAAAAACCAATTCAATCTCTGCTTTGATATCATCAATAGGCTTTGGATCACCTGCCATACGCACCTGCGGCAATCCCAGACCGATCTTCATATTGTGGGAAAGCACAAGCCCGCGGTCGATATCAATCTCCCATTCCGCACTCCCCGATCCCTTGCCGTCAATCACCAGCGACAACACCTCAATGTGAAACCAGATTCGGTAATGTACCTCGCGCTCCTCCTCAATCTCCACCACCCGATGCCCTTTTTGCTTTTTAATCTTTTTCAGCTTATACGCACTGGTAAACTGCACAAGCGACGGCTCTAACCCGGCATCGAAATCGTAAAACGGCACCTCAATGCGCTGTTCGCCCTCCCAGGTATCCCCAACCGACACTGGCTGATCGGGCAGCACGGGCGCGAGACCGGGCATCCAGACCTGCCGCAAATCCGTAATCATATCCTTGCGCTTAGCCTTGAAAGCCGGGAAATCGGGGCCAAACGCACCCACCTGTTCCCCGGGCGCAATCTCCCAGGCAAACGAAAGGTCGTTCAACAAATCCAGGGTATAGGGAAATTGCTCATAGGTCAATCGCTCACCCGTCAATATGGCCTGGCTCCCCGCCTTATCTACGCTGGCAGTCACTTTCACGCTATCGCCCCCTTCAACCACCATTTCTCGGCTCCGCCATTCCCCATACCCCTGCATAGTAAACGAGCCTTCTCGTAGAATCATCTCTGCCTTATCGCTAAAATAGTCCAGGCGATACTTGTTCTTATAGCGCGCGATTCGCCCTTCTGGATACTGCAACTTCAACATCACCTGATCGGCAGCACAAACCTCTCCCACCACCACAATCCCTATCGCACATAGAATCCATTTCAGAACCTTCACAGCATCCTCCTTCCTGATGCCTATCCATCCGGCCTTTGCTTTCTTTCTCGAATCAACACTTCCAACTCGCGCACAGCATTCGCATCTTTCGCAATTTGTCGGTATCTATCCAACGCTGCCTCTGCCTCCACCTCCCGCCCAGCCTCTGCACAGACCAGTGCCAGATTGTGATAAGGTACAGCATAATTTGGATCCGATTCAATGGCTTTCCGGTACCAGTAGATTGCCACATCCAGAGAATCCCGAAGCGTATATGTATCCCCCAGGTCGGTGTAATCCCGGGCTGTGCCAGGTCGCATTCTGAACCCATTCCTAATATCTGCCTCCCACAACTCGCAGGCGTGATGCAAAGGTGCGACCAGAGCCGAATCCCTTGCCGCTGCTTCTCGCCACATCTTTACCGCCTCCGAGAATTGCTTGTTCCTGATAAACACGGTACCAAGCCCCGCATAAGCATCTGGCATTCCGGACCAGACCTTCAGTGCCTGTCGAAATGCCATCTCCCCGGCCCGATCATCGCCCCGTTGCAATGCATCAATGCCCACCTGTACCTGTGTCTCTGGATCGTCGGCAAGAAGATCTGCCACCATTGATCGATATTCCGTCAGAGCTTCCGATAGCTTATCCTCATCGCGCGATAGATTCACACCCTCCAGCATCGAAGCCGCCCTAATGCGCACCAGGCGCGAAGGATCATCCAGCCGCTCGGCTACGGCCTCGATACCCACATCACTTCCATAAACCATCAATCCCTCTACAGCCCGGGTGCGTACCATCGGATGCGGATCGTCCAGAGCGTCTATCAAAGCCTTTTCAGCCCTCTCATCTGCCTGCCTGCCCAGTAACACGGCTGCCGAAGCCCGCAACACCATACTCTGGTCTTTCGAAAGCGCGATCAAACCATCCAGAGCCTTTGGATCCCCCATCCGTCCCAGAACAATTGCTTCGGCCTGAGCCACTTCCTCTGCCTGTGAACCCCACCACGTCTTCACCCAGCTCGCCGCCCAGTCGGGCGTTTGATCGCTATGGCATTCGTTGCACGCATTTGGAATACCAAACCGAACCGTATTTTCCGGTACTGGCGACAGGATGCGGTGGTCGTATATCCCAATGCGTTTCACCTCTTCTACAGGAGGCATATGGCAATCCACGCACCCCACCGTCTCGTGATTGCTATGCCTTTCAATAGGCTCTCCCACATCCATCCTGTGGCAGTTCAAGCACACCCGGTCATAGGTTGCAGCACGCGTCTCGCCTTCCGCTCTCACGGGACCCAGGTGGTGAGAATCGTGACAACCAGCGCACGTCAGATGCCCCGCCGTATAACACGAACTCATCAAAAAAGCCAGCGTGTTGTAATTCAGTTCGCGGTAGCGTCCATCTGCCCAGAACTTTTCGCTATCCAGCACTTCCAATTCGTAAAAGTCGTAAAACGGATCGCCCGGCTGATATCCCTCCCCAATGATTCGCTTGTGTGCGTGACACTGTGCGCAGACCTCCACGGACTGCTCCGAACTCAAAAATCGCAAATTTACCAGTGTCGTATCCCGCGCTGGCACCTGATCCGGCAACGCTTTCCAGAATGCCACATGTTGGCCTCCAGACCCATGACATGTTTCGCAATTGATGCTCAAATCCGTCCAGCGCGTCGCGTAAGTACCTGTCTCTGGATCGTAATTTTTCTCAATCTGACTCGCGTGACAATCGTGACATTGGAAGTTCCAATTCCGCCCAAAATTCGTCCAGTAATTGACATCGCTCGGCGCAAATCCCTGCGGATGGTCGAACAGCCCCTCCACCGGATCGAACCACGTCTGTTCCCGAACATCCCAATAGACCGGCAGCACCTGAATGCGTCCACCCCCGAGCGTGGTCAAATACCACTGCGTATCCCGATCTCCGATTGCGTACTCGACGGGATAGACTTCTCGTTTTCCATCCGCACCATCCGTCTCCATAAAATAGGTCCCATCCCGCACAAACATTCGAGAAGTCATTCCCCTATACGTATATGTATTGTTCTGCCTAAAATCTCCCCGCACAGTCTCGACCGAAGGCACTTGCATTGACCGCTGATGCAATGACCCCTGCCATTCTTTATAAGTCTCCTGATGACACGTGGCACACGCCTCTGCGCCCGTATATATCGCTTTGGAAGTCACGGGCTGTGGCGCATCCTTCGCACACCCACATACCATTACTACAAAGAGAAAAGTCCCCGGGATCACTGCACGCATTGATCTTCCTCTATACTAAATGGCTCCCAAAAAAGTCTCAGGCCATTTCGGCTCATAATCGCTCTCGAACAGCCAGTCGAAATTCTCGGGCACAATATGCGCCCGCTCGGGACGCAACTTCTCTCGCAGCCGCGGGAAAAGCGACATCACCCCATCGCGCTGGTTCTTAGGCAACCCGCAGGACACACCCGTAGCGATCCATGCCGTTAGCATCGCCTTGCGTGGCACCGTATCCTCGT
>JAPPAB010000157.1 GCA_026705765.1 Gemmatimonadota bacterium | reverse complement strand
GCCATGGCCTCGTTGATTTCACCCGCTTGAATCTGGCGCTGGCCCAGGGCAAACAGCGTATTTCGGACGACCTTGTCTTGTTGAGGTGCTTCATCTTCTTCGGCAAAAAGAGGCAGCGCAATGCAAGAAGCACAGCAGATAACCATCCAGAACCGCAATCCAATTTTCATGGTGTTCTCCCGATTGATCAAGTTGTAAAACTACTCACACCGTCGCCTGTAGCTCGTTCAAATAACTCAGCGTATCGCGGATACTCGCCTCTGTCGTCTCCGACGCACCCTTCTCCACACACAGCGGGCCAGCGTAATCTGCCGCGTCTAAAATTTCCAAACACGTCTTCAAATCATACCCCATCGCTTTCCCATCCCGCTCCCACGCCTGCACCCCATCATCGCTATAATTAAACACCTTCACATGACACGAAAACGCGCGCGGTGCCAGCACGCGCATCCCCGCCTCCCAATCGCCATCGGGAAAATTTGCCGTATCTGGACAGGTGCCAAACCAATCGGAATCCACCCCATCCAGAATCCGCTGCAAATTCTCAGACGAAGACGACACACCCCCGTGATTCTCCACCAGCAACTTCACCCCCGCCTGCTCGCCCACAGCCACCAACTCCCGGTACCCCTCAATCACCCGACTCATCGCCCCATCGTCATCCGCGTGCCCCGTATTAATCCGTATCGCCTCGGAACCCACAGCCGACGCCGTGTAAAACCACTGCTTCAACGCCTCCAGATCCGTGCGCCGCACAGCCTCATCAGCACCTGCAATATTGCCCATATCCACCGCGATATTGCGCACCGAAAGTCCATTGTCTGCCAACCGATTCCGAAGCTCATTCAAATACCTCGCATCCTGAGACGCAAAAAACCGCGAACACAACTCCACCGTCTCCACGCCATGCGCGGCACACACCTCGGGAAACTCGAGCAAAGTCAGCGACTCCTCCCGCAAAATTTCACCACTGAGCACCCATCCGGCAATACCGACTTCGAGATCCATAGTCATTTCTCCTTTCAATGAATCTACCGATAAATTTGACCTGCACACCTATATTTACCATGTTATATCACACGCCCCCATAACACAAGGAGGTTTTGCGTGGAATCCGTTATCGGCATCATCTTAGGCGGCGGCGCGGGATCGCGCCTCTATCCCCTGACCAAATACCGCTCCAAACCCGCCGTCCCCATCGGCGGCAAATATCGCCTCATAGACATACCCATCAGCAACTGCCTGCACTCGGGTCTCACACGCATCTACGCACTCACCCAATTCAACTCCGCCTCTCTCAACCGCCACATCGCCCAAACCTATCGCTTCGACGCCTTTTCAAACGGCTTTGTCGAAATCCTCGCCGCCGAACAGACCGAAGACCGCCTCGACTGGTATCAGGGCACAGCCGACGCAGTTCGCCAGCACCTCCACCACTTCCTATCCTACCATATAGACCAGTACCTAATCCTCTCTGGCGACCACCTCTACCGCATGAACTACCGCGACTTCATCGCCGAACACCGCGAAAAAGGCGCAGATCTCACCATCGCCGTCAAACCCGTCACCCGAGAAATCGCGCCCGACCTCGGCATCCTCAAAGTAGATGACACCGGACGCATCATCGACTTCGTAGAAAAACCGCAAACCGACGCCGAACTGGACGACCTCAAACTCGATCCTGCACCCGGCAGCAACCCCGACGAAGCGTACATGGCCTCCATGGGCATCTACGTCTTTGAAAAAGACAGACTGAGAACGCTCCTCGCGGAAAACAGCGGCGATGACTTTGGCAAACACATCATCCCCGCCGCCATTCACAGCCACAACGTCTATGCCCACCGATTTGAGGGATACTGGGAAGACATCGGCACCATCCGCGCCTTCTACGAAGCCAACCTCGCACTCACAACCCCGGCACCCCCCTTCACCTTTTATCAACCCGGTGCCCCCATCTACACCCACCCGCGCTACCTCGCCGCGACCAAACTGGATGGATGCCACCTAAAACAATGCAAAATCGGCGACGGCTCCGACATACAAGACGCAGAAATAGAACACGCCGTCATCGGCATACGCAGCATCGTTGGTCCCCGCGTCAAACTCACCAACACCGTCATGATGGGCGCCGACTTTTACGAAACCCCCGAAGACAAAAAACGCAACAAACAAAAAGGCATCCCAAACGTAGGCATCGGTCCAGGATGCGTAATCGACAGCGCAATCATCGACAAAAACGCGCGCATAGGGGAAAACGTCACCATCCAAAACGCAAAAAACATCCGCGAAGCAGAACGCGACGCCTACGCCATCCGCGACGGCATCGTCGTCATCACCAAAGACGCCATCATTCCGTCGGGTACCGTGATTTAAGAAGTTAGAACACCCCATTGTAGCGTCCCATTTCACAGCCCTCTTTTTCATCTGCGTCTATCTGCGTCATCTGCGGATCACACTGCCTATCACCCGCGCTTTTGTGCAAATAGCCAGTCCCATACACTTTCGGTTTTGTCACATTGATCGCTGGCAAAATGCGTGATAAATCCACGTTGCGGATCGTCGCCAGTGTACGCAAAACCGTAGGCACTGGCATTGTGTCCCACGTCTTTCAATTCCGTGTATTTGGTATTGGCATTCAGCCCTTTCAACTTCCGAAAAGCATCCTGCGTTAAATCCACGGGCACAGTTGCATCGGCATCCCCGTGAAATGTCCAGATGGGAACTTCTACAATGCGGCTGATGTCATTCCACGGTTCGCATCCGCCAGCAGAGGGAATCGCGGCGGCGAAACGATCGGGTTGTGCGCAGATAGCGTTCCATGTACCAAAACCACCCATTGAATGCCCCAGCACATAGATGCGGTCTCGATCAATGGGAAATTCATCGCATATCGCGTCCAGCAGATCAAAGGCTCTACCCAGATCACCGGCTGAGAGATCATCACCCCGATCCAGCAACCGCTTAACGCGCGCCTGCCAGATATCGGACAGCGAATCGATATATTCCTGTGTGACCTCGGGCATAGAATTGGGCACCAGCCAGCGCAGGGGCGTTTGAGGTGCAAGAACAAAACAGGGATATTTGCGGCGGTGTGTTTCATCTGCCAGTGGTGATTCGTTCCAGTGACGCAGGTTTTTGATATTATCCGTACCTTTACCTCCCGCACCGTGCAAGCTAAAGATAAGGGGATACGCTTTATCGGGATGGTCTGCAATGTCAATAGGTCTGAGCAGGCGATAGGGCATGCTGCCATAATTTCGTTCTTCGTAAATATCCATCCAGTTGTTCATAGTGTCTCCTGTGGGAATGATTAACTTTTACACAGATAATGACCCAGGTCTCTCTCAGCCTCTTCCTCTAACAGACCGACCTGCACGGGAATATCCGCGTCTTTAAGAATTTGAATACCGCGCCCTTGATTTTTGGGATGCGGGTCAATGAGTGCGACAAAAACATCTCGGATCTTTCTCCGCACAAGTGCCTGAGCACAAGAAGGCGTGCGCCCGTGAAAAGAACACGGCTCCAGAGTGACAAATGCCGTAACATCTTCCAGTGAACCCGCCACTTGCGCCAGTGCCATCGCCTCTGCGTGAAATTGTCCCGGCGGATTGGTATATCCCCGGGCAATAATTTTTCCCTCTCGCACCAGCACACATCCGACCGGTGGATTGGGCAAACACTCGGGAAGCGCTTTTCTGCCCTCGACGAGCGCGGCGGTCATGAAGTGCTGTAGTTCAGTTTGAGAATATTGAGACATTTGGGTGTGAAGTAAGAATGAATTACAAGCTACTTAAGACCTGTGTAATTAAAAATTTGATTTATCGGCACAAAATACCTTGACTGATTGAAAAGACAAGCTATTTTTGTTTGTAGGTATAATGTGAATGCAACTGGTGGGAGGGGAAAAAAATAAAGGGGTTCAGGTGGTAAGTGAGGAAAAAAATGAAAATTCGGAGGACAAAAGAGAACCTTTTTGGAGTGTAGGGAGAGAGGATAGATTACACTTCTCGTTTGTCTTTTCTCTTATCTTTTTTATTGCGTTAATAAGTTTTTATTTTTATGAGTGTTATGGGTGGGATGATAAAGCCGGTGTTGGTTGGACAAAAGCATTTTTCAATCTACTGAAATCTTTTGTACCTATCGGTCTTTTTGCCTTTACACTGGCATTTCTCTTTTTTGAGGTGAGAGACGCTGTGGCGTATCTAAGAAATAAGTGGCAGAATCGCCAGAAGAAGAGAGAAAAAGAACTATATGACAGATATTATCAAGAGGGATACGAAGCAGGTCGGAAGGCAGGTATTCAGGGGACTGAGGACGAATAAGTGTTTTGCCAATAGAGGAGGTAAGGAATGGGACTTGCAGATTTAATAATAAGAGATACTGAGAGAAGATCCCGTGTCAAAGGACGTGCTGATGGATTTGCGAATGGACAATTTCAGGGTCATGTAGAAGCCTTTGAACAAGAAATTAAAAAACGTCCGGAACTGGCAGATATGATCAATTTGAAGTTAAAAAGAATCAGGGTTATCTTAGGTGTCGCGCAAACCTACCCCGATGGGGTGCCTGAGTCTATTGTACTGCCTATAATTGAGAAAATTCTTAATAGTGATACGACTGATACTGAAACGACTTCCGCTACACACTTGTCGAAAATAATAGAAGGTTTAAAAAATACGGGCTACTTGAGTGATGCTAAGTCGATAGCGGCGGATCAAGACAAAATTTGGTTAAAAATAACCCCTTTAGGCAAAAGATATTTGTATCGTGAAAGCAGCACAGAAAAACCTTTTATGTCTGCAATTAAGGACATTCAAGAGCTTATGAGCATGGATTTTGAAGAAATGTACTACAGCGAGAAACGACGATTGGCTGAGTACTTAGATTCCTTCGATCCCGAATATCGTCCCAACTCGATACAGAAGTTTATAAATTCCGAAAACGGGAAAAAGTTAGAAAAGTGGTTTGCAACTAATAGGCACATAAAAATCAGTGATCGATTTTACGGTGACGATCCAATCATTTTTTGAGCGATATAGAGTGAGTATTTAACACAACAAACCCCCTGCTGATAGAATAGCAGGGGGTTTGTTTTTGTCAGTTGCATAGCCTCTCGGATCTGATCATTCCCCACTATACCCAATACAATACAAATGCGTCGCCGTCCGAATAAAAAGCTGTGACCCGGATGACACGGGCGATGACAGCGTGTACGTCCCATCCAGTTCATTCGTACCCAAAACCTCAAACTTTGGACCCGCGACCAGAACAGTCGTCACAGCGTATTCATTCAGCAAAAACAACTTGCCATCAGCCAGATGGGGTGACGCACTCACAATACCCTGCGTCGTCCGCTCGGGACCCCACACCACAGCACCAGTCTTTGCGTCCAGACACATCGCCCGCCCGCGATCATCAACCATATAAAAATACTTTCCATCACTCGTCGGCGTCGGCACATCCGGCGCAGCAGCCCCCTCCCACTTCCACACCACATTGTCGGAAACATCGCCCGTGCCACCAGCCGCCAGCGCCAGCAAGGGCCGTTGCCGGGTCGGCGCATAAATCATATCCCCAACCACCACAGGAGACGCCACAATCCGATAATTGCCCCTCCGATCGGGATTCAACCCATTGGCACGCCAGACCTCACGTCCCGTATCCGGATCGTGCCCCGTCACACAATCCCCACCCGTAATAACAATCTGCGTCTTGCCATCGCGATTCAAAAGCGTGGGCGTCGTGTACGAATCGGGCGACTCCCGAATAGCATCTGTCGGACGCTCCTTGCGCCAGACCTCCTTCCCACTACTGGCATCCAACGCGAAGACATACGAAGGATCATCCGTACGCATCCCATGAAGCACCTGAAGAATGAGCTTGCCATCGTACAGAATCGGCGAAGACGCATACCCGAAAAGCAGACCAAATCTGCCGTAGTCCTTTTGAATATCGCGCGACCAGACCGCCTTCCCATCCATATCCAGACACGTCACAACCCCATTCCCCGTAATCACCCACACATGCGCCCCATCCGTAACGGGCGACGGTGACGTCTTATTGTGCTTGCGCCGCAGCACATTGCCCTCATCCAGCTTATACCGCCAGAGTTCATTCCCATCTTTCTTCGACAAACACAAAATATAAATCTCCGGTCCCCCCGGTTCCTGCTCCTCTGGCCTTTGTGCAGGCGACGGCGAAGTCAGAAAAATGCGATCACCCCAGATAACGGGCGTACTCCCGCTCCACGAAGGCAACTCGGCCTTCCAGATAATATTCTCTTCCAAACTCCATGACGCGGGCAAATTCTTAGCCGTACTCACCCCATCTTGCTGCGGACCGCGCCACTGCGGCCAATTATCTGCTTGAACGCCCAACGGAACAAGTGCCAGAACACAAACCATACGAACAATATGAATAAACATCGAACCTCCTCCTTAATAGTGTAATTTTCAACTTGTTTTTCACCCAATTTGACAGATATTTCCCCCTGATTGTTCCTGACTCCCTTCAGCATCAAGACAGAAAGGCTCACATGCAACGTCACCCCAACATTCTGCTCTTCATCACCGATCAACAGCGCTCCGATACCATGGCGTGTTACGGCAACGACTGGATCCAGGCACCGAACATGAACGCCCTCGCCAGCGAAAGTTTTGTCTTCGAAAACCCCTATTGCGCGCAACCCGTCTGCACGCCATCGCGCGCCACCCTGATAACCGGACTATATCCACATTCCGCCAGAATGGTCAAAAACAACATCTTGCTCGATCCAGAAATCAAATCCATCGCAGAAATGACATCAGACACCTACCACAAAGCCTACTACGGCAAATGGCACCTGGGCAAAGAAACAACGCGACAACACGGATTTGACGAATGGCTGCCCGTCTTTGAACTGCCCTGGGTCATCGACCATCCGGACACACCGTATCACCAGTTCCTGGTAAAAAACGGAATCGAACCAGACAAAACAACAGAAGCCGGACACCGCGTATTCTCCGGACAACTGCGCGCAGACTTGCCCGAACACCTCTCCATGGTATCCTTTTTATGTGACGAAGCCGCCCGCTTTCTGATGGCAGAACGCGACAAACCCTTTATGCTACAGGTCCACTGCCCCGAACCACACCCCCCTGTCTCCGGACCCATGAAACATATACACGACCCGAACAAAATGCCAGTAGGTCCCGCATTCACGCGCTATCCCAAGGGCGCATCGCTATTTAACAGACTGAGGGCAGAACGCAATACACAACCCGACGCAACCCCCGAAGAACAACATGCCGCAGAAGCAAAACAGCGAAAATTCCGCGCCGAATACTACGGCACCGTCACACTCGTAGATCGGGCACTGGGCAGACTGATGGACGCCCTTGAAAAATCCGGCCACGCCGACAACACCATAGTCGTATTCAGCTCTGACCACGGCGAAATGGCAGGCGACCAGGGCATGCGGGAAAAACGCGCATTCTACGAACCCTCTGCCAAAGTCCCTCTCATGATGCGGATACCCCATCTCGGGCGCGAACACCGAATGATCCCCGGCAACATCGGCCATATCGACCTCGTCCCCACCTTATTAGACCTCATGGGACAACCCATGCCCGAACACCTGCAAGGAACCAGCCGGGTACCTGTCCTCGAAAACAGAGCAACACTCGACGATAACGACGTCTTCATCCAGTGGAACGGACTGGGAGATCGCAGCCTCGGCTCACCGCAGATCAACTTAATCGCCACCCTCCCCTGGCGCGCAATCGTAACAGCCGACCGATGGAAACTCAACCTGTGCGCGGGCGACCAATGCGAATTATTCGACCTGAACAGCGACCCCCATGAACTCACAAACCTGTTCGACGAACCTGTACACAGAGACCGCATACGCAAAATGGCGGCA
Organism: Gemmatimonadota bacterium; assembly: GCA_026705765.1. Taxonomy (NCBI): domain Bacteria; kingdom Pseudomonadati; phylum Gemmatimonadota; species Gemmatimonadota bacterium. The sequence continues at coordinate 4,576 of JAPPAB010000157.1, read as the reverse complement.
AAAATCCGCCTCTGGCAACATGAAACGGACGACGACTCGCCATTACCCACAGTTTAACGCTCGGGAGAAATCTCATGAACACAATCAAAACGCGAACCGTTGGCCAAACAGGTCTCGAAGTAACCGAAATGGGCATGGGCGGCGCGCCCATAGGTGATCTATTCGAACTCGTAAGCGAAACACAGGCGCAAAACACATTGCAAGCCGCCTGGGATGCGGGCATTCGGTACTTCGACACCGCCCCCTATTACGGCTATGGCAAAAGCGAGCATCGCCTCGGGCATTTTCTGCGACAACAGAACAGAGAAGAATTTGCCATCTCCACCAAAGTCGGACGTGTATTAAAAGCCACCCGCGACCTCAAAACATTTGACAAAGACATGTGGATCGGCGGCTTGCCCTTTGAATACGCCTTCGACTACAGCTATGACGGCATCATGCGATCTTATGAAGACAGCCTCCAGCGACTGAGCTTGCACGCCGTAGAACTCCTCCTCATACACGACCCCGACTACTTCTTTCACACCTCCGAAGACATGGTAACCGCCACCCTCGCCCAAATCTACACAAGCGGCTGGCGCGCCCTTGACGAACTGCGCTCGAGCGGACAAATCAAAGGCATTGGCGTGGGACTCAACATGCTGGGACTCATTCCCCGATTCTTAGACATGATCAATATCGACTTCTTCATCGTCGCCATGCCCTATACCCTCCTCGACCAGGATCCATTAGACGAAGAATTTCCAAAATGCGCCGAACACGGCGCCGACATCGTCATCGGCTCTGTATTCGCCTCCGGCATCCTCGCCACAGGACCAGTGAAAGGCGCATTATACGCCTACGACACCGCAACCTCAGAAATCCTTGAAAAAACCCGTAAAATAGAAACAATATGCCAGGCGCACAACGTACCACTCCCGGCAGCAGCCATCCAGTTCCCACTCGCACACCCCAGCGTCGCCGCCATCATCCCCGGCGCCCTCAAACCCGAATACATCCATGCAAACATCAAAAACTACCAGCACCCCATACCCTCAGACCTCTGGGCAGAACTAAAATCCGAGGGCCTATTGCGAGAAGACGCACCGACACCGGGATAATAGCTGAATCTTATGGAAAGGACTCTCCCATGCAAACAGTAAAATGGGGCATCATCGGTTGCGGTGACGTATGCGAAGTCAAAAGTGGCCCGGGATTTTACAAAGCGGACCACTCAGAACTCGTCATCGTCATGCGCCGGGATGGTGAAAAAGCCGCGGACTTCGCCAAACGCCACGGCGTACCCCAATCCACCAACAACGCCGACGACGTCATCCACCATCCCGACGTCAACGCCGTGTACATCGCCACACCGCCCTCCACACACTGCGACTACGCCCTGCGCGTTGCCGAAGCGGGCAAACCCTGTTACGTCGAAAAACCCATGGCCATGAACCACAGCGAATGCGTACAAATGGTCGAAGCCTTCAAAGCCAAAAACCTGCTCCTCTTCGTCGCCTATTACCGCCGAGGACTCCCCCGCTTCCTGAAAGTCCGCGAACTCCTCCGCGAAGGTGCCATAGGAACCCTCACATCTGTACACATCGTCCAATACGGCAAACTCGACACAACTCCCAACAACTGGCGATTCGACCCAGCCATCGCCGGCGCGGGCAAATTCCTCGACCTCGCATCACACGGCATCGACATCCTCGACTTCCTCGTCAGCCCCATAACCCGCGCCAGCGGCTACGCGCTCAACATCGGCGGAACGTACGAAGCCGAAGACGTAACAACCGCAGCATTTGAATTTGAAAGCGGCGGCGTGGGAACAGGCATCTGGAACTTCCATGCCGACCACACCGACAACCGCATCACATTCACAGGATCCGAAGGCGAAATCCAAACCCCCGTCTTCGCAGATACCGACATCATCCTCAAACGCAACGGCACAGAAAAACACATCGCCGCGCCCAATCCTCCACATGTCCAACAACCCCTGATACAAACCATCGTCAACGAACTGCGCGGCGAAGGCAAATGCGTATCCACTGGTGAAAGCGGCGCCCGTGCCTCCTGGGTCATGGACCAGTGCCTGATCACCTATTACGGAGAGCGATAGTTACACTTTCAAAAGGAGAACACCGTGAAAACCGTCCGACTACTCAGCATCTCATTTCCCAGAGGTGGGTACAAAAACGTAGAACAAAACGTAGAACACATGGTGCGCCACCTCGAAGAAACAGCCCCTTATTGCCCCGACTTTGTGTGCTTCACCGAAGTCGCCCGAGAACTCGGCTGTCCCCAGGACAGCGATGCCTGGATGGGCGAACCCGTACCCGGTCCCACAACCGAAGCCATCGGCAAAGCAGCCGCGGAAATCGGCACCCATGTCATCGTCGGCATGCAAGAGCGGTGGGAAGACCAGACCTTCAACGCAGCCGTCCTCATCGGTCGGGATGGAAACGTCCTGGGCCGCTACCACAAAGTGCAACCCACCGTCAACGAAATGGAACGCGGCACCCTGCCTGGCACACAGGCCAACACATTCGCCACAGACTGCGGTCGCGTGGGCATGTGCATCTGCTTTGACCTCAAATTCCCCGAAGTCGCCATGATGCTCGCCCGCTCGGGTGCGCGCATGGTCTTCTTCCCCAGCATGTTCAACGGCGGCATGCGACACGCCGCCTGGGCGCGCGACTACGGCGTCTTCCTCGTCGTCAGCCAATCCCAGGAAAGCTCCATCACCGACATGTGCGGCCACCGCCTCGCGTGGCAAGGCTATAGTGAACCCCTTGTGGAACAGGGCAAACTCCCGCCCTTTGCATTTGCCGAAATCAACGCAGACACCAAAGCCTACCACCTCGACTTCAACCAGAACAAACTCGGCGACATCCACAGCACCTATGGCGCAGGCGTCCGCATCCACATCATGCGCCCCGAAGCCACATTCGTACTCGAATCCCTCATGGAAGACATCTCCGTAGAAGACATCGAAGCGGAATTTGAACTCGAAGACCTGTGGACCTATTACGACCGTTCGCGCGCTATGCGCGGCGAACATCTCACAGAACCCGTCGCAATCACTACCTGACAAGGAGGCTACATGCAACTTTTCGACGGCAAAACCCTCAACGGCTGGGCAGCCACCGGCAATCCCGACGGTTGGATCGTAGATCACGGCTGTCTTTTCTGCACCGCAGAACAGGGGAAATACCTGTACTACACAGAAGACCAGTTCAAAAACTTTGAACTCTCGCTCGAATTCAAACATCCCCCCAGAACCAACAGCGGCGTCTTCTTCCGCTGGACCGATCTGGACAACCCCGTGCAAACCGGCATTGAAATCCAAATCCTGGACACACACGGACACGAACCCGCAACCACCAAATGCTGCGGCGCAGTCTATGATCTACAAGCCCCCACGCACAACACCTGCAAACCCGCGGGCGAATGGAATCACATGATCCTCTACACCATGGACAACATCATCCGCGTCACCTTAAACGGCGAGCAAATCACCGACATGGACCTCAACCGCTGGACCACGCCGAACCAGAACCCCGACGGCACGCGCAACAAATTCAACCGCGCATTCCGCGAAATGACCGAACCCGGGTACATCGGCCTTCAAGACCACGGCAACCAGATCTGGTTCCGCAACATAGAAATCGAAAAACTCTAACACATAGCACAAGCAGGCGCGACCAGTCCGGTCGCGCCTAACTTTACCGTGAGATAGATATGAAGCACTACGCGCACATCGCGATTCTTGCATGCCTCTTGCCGTGTACCTGCACGGCCTACGAACTTATCGGCACAGCGACATTATCTGAAACACTCGTCGCACAGCACTACACCATCAACCCCAGGCTCGACGCCGTCATCGTCGTCGATCGCACCACCCCGTCCTTTGAATACCAGACCTTCTACTGCGCGGGTTCTGCAGATGAAGCCGAAGGCGAACAAGGGCGGCTCCACTTCTTAGAGCATATTATGATAGACAGGGGAAGCTATGAACCCGGCGAACTCAACGAGATCATCGCCGACAATGGCGGGCAAAGACACGCCGCGACATATTACCATTTTACGCGCTTTACACTCAGATTTCCAAAAGACAAATTTGATCTCGCCGTCGAGATAGACCGCAACATATATTACGATACAGTAATTGACGAAGAAGTCGTTGAAAAAGAAAAAAAGATCGTACTGACAGAAAGAAGTCAAAGAATGACACAATCAACACGCCGATCTTCGAATTATTTTTATGGTTTGATCTATGGAAAGAAAAATTTTAATGGCCTCGGCTCGGAGGCATTTATTCGACAACTCGAACCCGTTGGCTTGAAAGATTACTACGAAAATTTCCTGCGCGAACAAAAAAGACTCATCGTTGTCATCGGCGATGTGGATATTGACCATGTCCTCACCAAACTCGATGAGGCTTATGGCAATGATATAGCGCCGGTCAAATTGTACGCGCCCCAATTCCCCGACCGCGACGTACTTGGAAGAAGATTAAAACGCTCATCGAACAATCTCAGCCTTACCATATTCAGGAAAGGCTGGTACACCCCCAATTTAGGCAATCGGGACT
>JAPPAB010000156.1 GCA_026705765.1 Gemmatimonadota bacterium | reverse complement strand
GCCAGCGCTTGCCATTGTACGGTCACGCGCGGCGAGAGTGGGCGCGCCCAAGTCGTTCAGGCCGAGGCTGCTGGTGTCGAAGCTCGCGTGGAAATGAATCCCGTCCTGCTCAAACCGGAGGCCGACAACTGTGCCCAGGTCGTGATGATGGGGCGCCCGATTACCCGCGCCCGTGCGAGGGATTACTACGATCTCAAATCTACGTTGTGGGGGGCTGTGACACAGTCGTTGGACACGCTGCGCCGGCAGTACGACGCGGTGGTGATAGAAGGGGCGGGCAGCCCCGCTGAAATTAATCTGAAGGCCACGGAAATTGTCAATATGCGCGTTGCCCTCTATGCCGATGCACCAGTGCTTCTTTGCGGCGATATTGACCGGGGCGGCGTGTTTGCCTCGTTGGTTGGTACACTCCAATTGCTGGATAAGCCGGAACGCGAGGCGGTCAAAGGCTTGATTATCAACAAGTTTCGCGGCGATATTTCCTTGCTAAACGATGGCTTGACGTGGTTGGAGGGCTATACCGGCAAACCCGTGGTTGGCGTTGTGCCCCATTTTTGCGATATTCACATTCCCGAGGAAGATTCTGTCGCCTTGGATATGGTACGGCCTGCCTCGGATATTGCCCCTGTTCTCGATGTCGCTGTGGTGCAGTTGCCCCATATCTCCAATTTTGACGATTTTGACCCACTGGCCTACGAACCGGGTATTTCTTTGCGCTATGTGTCGTGCGGAGACCACTTGGGTAGGCCCGATCTGGTTATTTTGCCGGGTAGCAAAACGACCATTCCCGACCTGCTGTGGATGGCACAACAGGGGTTGTCTCGGGCCGTAGTTGAGGCTTTTGAGAACGGTTCGGCTGTAATTGGTATTTGTGGCGGCTACCAGATGCTGGGCGAAACGATCCGTGACCCACACGGCGTTGAATCTTCTGTGGATACTGTCAATGGCCTCGGTCTGCTGCCCCTGGTGACTACTTTTGCCAATTCCAAGGAGACGCATCGCGTGCAGGCCAAGGTGCGGGCAGAGGCTACGGCGGTCGATGGGCTGTTGTCTGGGGTAGCCGACGAGTTGGTCACTGGTTACGAGATTCACATGGGGCACACGGTTGGAAAAGGCGTTGTGCCTATTTTTGCGATAGACCGGGTAAACGCTCAGGTGACGCAAACTGTTTTGGATGGTGCTATGGATTCCACGGGGCGCGTCATGGGAACTTATATTCACGGTTTGTTTCACAACGCTGGCGTGCGCCGCGCGATTCTTCAGGCGTTGGCCCGTCTCAAGCGTGTCACCTTGCCTATCGGCGTTGATGTGGTGCGAGACCGGGAGTATGACCGCTTGGCCGATTGGGTGCGTAACAGCTTGCGTATGGATTTGGTGTATCAGATGATGGATGTGTCTATAAACGAATAGATGGGATGGTTTCAAACAGGTTTAGAAGCGGCAGAACACACAACTGGAGGTCTGAAATGGCAACTGATCCCATGTTGGCAGAAATTTTGAATACAACGCGTTCGCTGTCAGTCGAGGAGAAGATTCAATTGATTCGCGGTATGACCGATCAAGTCGAACATGATCTTAAAGGGATAAAGAAGGCCCAAAACAGATCTCTACGAGGTATCTGGAAAGGACTAAACATCACGGATAAAGAAATACGTGAAAACCGTAAGGAAATGTGGGGCAATTGATCAGTAAAGATGAAAAAATTCAGCAATCGCAAGTAGCAACAATTTGGTAAGTATCCTTTTGAATATCAGGAGTGTATTGACGTGCATCATTCCTCTGAATCAAAAGAAAAACTCGATATCCTCGAACACGGCGCGCCTGTTGATGGGAAACCGCAAACGAGTGATCGACGGCTTTACATGCAGTTACAGGTTTTCACGGGTGTCAGGGATGTCGATGCTGTATCTGAGGCGCTCGATCAAAGCGGTCTCAATGCCGCGCTCTATCTCGATGTGCAAGATCCCTGCGGCATTGGCATTGTTTTTTTGACCGAATCGCCGGATTTGTTTGTGACGGATATTCGCGCGTTGCTCAATAGCGATCCATTCGCTGTCTGTACACGTCGTCCTGAACTTGCGATGTTTGGGCGCACGTATGCCACGGGTTATGAGCCAGATCTCGAATATGCCCTTATTGACCGACCGCGAGACAATGTGCTCAATCCCGAATGGCCCTGGGCGATCTGGTATCCACTGCGTCGCAATGGGGCTTTTGCTCGTCTCGATCACAGAGAGCAACGCAAAATTTTGATGGAGCACGCTTCTATTGGGCGCGCTTATGGACGCGAAGATTATGCGCACGATATTCGCCTGGCCAGCTATGGCCTCGATACCGATGACAATGATTTTGTCATTGGTTTGATCGGTGCAGAACTCTATCCGCTCTCTCGCGTTGTGCAGGATATGAGAAAGACCCAGCAAACCGCACTTTATGTCGAATCTTTGGGGCCTTTTTTTGTGGGAAAAAAACGATAGCTGTTAATAAGCGTTTCCTCACAACTTTTCCAGGATCACCTTACGCATCGCATATTCCATCAGGGGCGGGCACCATTTGCCCAGGAGGGCGAGTGTTCGATTGGCTGCGCCTGGTACGATGAGGTGTTTTTTCTTTTTTATGCCTCGAAAGATGTGGTGCGCCAATGTTTCGGGTGGCATGCGTTTTTCTTCGCGTGTGTTGTGCGGGCTGTGACGCCGCGCATGGGCTGTGCGCGTTGGGCCGGGAAAAACTGTTGTGACGTGAATATTCTGCGGCGCGAGAGCGATGGATAAACTGCGTGCGTAGGAGGCCAATCCGCTTTTGGTCGCGGCATAAGTTGCAGCACCCGGATAGCTCGTGTAGTGGGAAAGGGAAGAGATGAAGGCTATGGACGCGCCTTTTGTGATCTGGTCAGCTTTGAGTAATGCGGCTGTGATTAGCATCGGTGCGTAGAAGTTTACGGCGATTAGTTGTTCTTGAGCTTCTATGCTTATTTTAGAGAATCGTCCCACGGCGTTGATGCCCGCGTTGTGGATCAATACATCAATGGGTTTTCCCTGGAGCAGTTCGGAGATTACGCGTGCGGTGTCCGCTTCTGAGCGCAGGTCTGCAATGACAAATCGCGCATCCAGTTCTCGTTCGACTCTCGCTGCGCCCGCAGCATCTATATCCACGCTCGTTATGGTATATCCCGCCTGTGCGAAGCGATGGGCAAGTGCTTTGCCAATTCCATGCGCTACGCCTGTAATGACTGCGTGTTTCACGTTGTTCGCACCATGGCGTTGACTATGCCTTCGCAGTAGCGTCCCAAAAATCGCGCCCATGCGTTTTGCCACCCAATTGTCGCGATAAAACGCCGTCCATCTATCACCCGTGTGATTTTTTGGGCGATCCTTTCTGCGGATGGGAATTCCTTTGTCTTTTCATTGTCTATGCCAATTTTTCGATGCAAGCCTGTGCGCGTTGCTCCCGGGTGAATGATCTGTACATTTATGTCGCCCTCGATTTGCAAATTGCGTCCCAGGGTGTTGAGGGCTTCTTTGCTGGCTGCGTACACGGCGTAATCGGGACAGGGGAAGGCATGTGTGATTGAGCCGATGAGTACGAGTTTTCCATTGGCTTGCAGGTATGGAATGAGGGCGTGTGTCAAGCGCAAGGGGGCCATCAAGTTGACTGCTGTGATGTCTCGAATGCTTTCCGCGCTTTGTTCTGATATGGGTCCAAAATATCCAGTGCCAGCATTTTGAATGGCCAGATCTATGGTGTCGATTTTTTGCGCGTTTAGAAATTCGCATACCCGTTCTGCACACTTGTCCTGCGATAGGTCTGCGCGACAATATGTGTCTTTGGTGTATAACGGATCATTGAGTGTGTCCAGTGGGCGTCTGCCTACCAGTATTAACCGATTTCCGCGCGTCCGATAGATTTTTGCAAGTGCCCGGCCAATCCCGTCTGTTGCGCCGGTGATTAAGATTGTTTTTTTCGATTGCATTTGCTCTTGACGCCTCTCTTTCTGTCATGTACTATGCTCCTAACTTAATACAGGAGCCACACATGATCCAGCGTCTTGAAACCCTTTATTATCAGTGTTTGCGTCATATTGAACAGGATCTCGCGCCTTTTCACATGCTGGTTGGTGCGAATGGCAGCGGCAAAACGACTTTTCTCGACGCTATTGCGTTTCTCGGGGATTTTGTGCGCGATGGCCTCGATGCAGCGATTTACAGCCGGGCGAGTGATTTGCGCGATTTGACCTGGCACGGTTTTGCCGATCGATTTGAAATTGCTGTTGAATTGTCCGTGCCCGAGCACGAATCCAATCTGTTTTCCGATCGGGATTTTTCGCGGTGTCGATACGAAATCGCCATTGGCGTGACGGAGGAAGACAGTGATGTTGGGATTTTGTCCGAGCGGGTGCTTTTGCTCACAGATATTCAGCGAGATGACCGCGCTGTTCAAGAGTCGCTCTTTGCAGTGGAGGGTCCCACACCGCAAACTCTGGCGACGCCCAGGCTGCGCGGCGTCAAAACCATTGTGAATAAAGTTCCCGGTGGAAATGATAAGTTTTACGATGAATCCGGTGCGGGATGGGATCCTTCTTTCAAGCTTGGCGCAAGGCGTTCGGCACTGGGCAATTTGCCCGAGGATGAAGCGCGTTTTCCCGTCGCTACATGGCTTAAACACACGCTTTCAAATAGTATTTGCAAATTCGATCTCAACGGAGAACGCATTCGCCGCCCCAGTCCGCCAGGGCAACCGCGCAATCTGTTGTCCGATGGTACTAATCTGCCCTGGGTGGTCGCTGACCTGAAAGAGAATGAGCCGGGCAGGCATGCGGCCTGGCTGGCGCTTTTGGGCACTGTTTTGCCGGGTTTATCGGCTGTTTACACGGTTGTGCGTCCCGAAGATCAACATTGCTATCTCGTGGTTAAGCACCACAATGATCTCGAGACGCCGTCGTGGATGTTGTCCGATGGGACTCTGCGATTGCTGGCTCTAACATTGTTGGCTTATGTGCCCGATGGCGATGGGATATGTTTGCTCGAAGTCCCGGAAAATGGTCTCCATTCCGGCGCGGTAGAAGCGGTTTTTAAAGCATTTAGTACATTAGCACAGCACGAGGATAGGGCGCGTGCCCAAATTTTGACCACTACGCATTCGCCCGTTGTTCTCGACCTGGCTGATCCCGAGCAATTGCTCTGTTTTGTGACCACTGAAACAGGTGCGACGGAAATTGTATCGGGTGCTGACAGAGGGCGGGCTGATGGATGTTGACATATGTGTAATCTCCCGTTATATTGATTTTGTCAATCTTATCTGACGCAACTGGCGAATATCCGGAGATAACCGGAGGGGAGCGTTAGAACTAAAATTCAAGGGGTCGATCGCCTGGGCTCAATCCACTATAGGATTGGGCTTTTTTATTTTCAAAAGGATTGTCTTATGTCTCAAGATGGACTGATTCTTCGTTATGGTTGCAACCCGCATCAATCTGATGCGCGTGCGTACTCTCCCAGCGGCAAATTGCCCTTCACGGTGCTCAATGGCGCGCCGGGTTATATCAATCTGCTCGACGCGCTCAATTCCTGGCAACTCGTGCGCGAGCTTAAAGAGGTACTCAGTATGCCGGCAGCCGCGTCTTTCAAACACTTAAGCCCTGCTGGTGCGGCTGTTGCCGTTCCTGTGTCTGACGCTCTGCAAAGGGCGTATTTTGTCGATGATCTCGATCTTTCGCCTCTGGCTACGGCTTATGCCCGCGCTCGGGGTGCGGATAGGCTATCCTCTTTTGGCGACTGGGTGGCTTTGAGCGATGAGGTGGATCAATCGACTGCGCGTTTGCTCAGTCGCGAAGTGTCCGATGGCATTATTGCTCCGGGGTATCAACCAGAGGCGTTCGATATTCTCAAGAAGAAAAAAGGCGGCAGTTATCCCATTCTTCAGATGGATGAATCATACGCGCCTGCTGGCCCGGAGTCTCGCGATGTTTTTGGCATTGTTCTGGAACAGACGCGCAATGCCAAAGCCATTGATGCGGATATTTTAACGAATATTGTGACAGAGAATAAAGAGGTTTCTGCCGAGGCACAGCGCGATATGCTCCTGGCGACTATTGCTTTGAAGTACACGCAGTCCAATTCGATGTGTTTTGCCTTTGATGGACAGGTTATCGGCAATGGTGCCGGGCAGCAAAATCGTCTGGCGTGTACGGAGATTGCCGCAGGGAAAGCCGAAGCGTGGTATTTGCGTCAGCATCCGGATATTCTCAATTTCAAATTTAGAAGGGGTTTGAAGCGCCCTGAAAAGATCAATGCTATTGAAGCTTATTTGCGCGGCAATATGACCCGTGAGGAACGTCGGATTTGGGAAGCCTGTTTCGATACTGTGCCTTCTCCTTTGGAGGAGGACGCGCGGCGAGGGTGGATTGGACAGATGGACGAGATTGTGCTCAGTTCCGATGCGTTTATTCCCTTTCGAGATAATATTGATCGCGCCGCTCGCACGGGCGTCAAATACGTGGTTGAGACCGGGGGTTCAGTGCGCGACGACGATGTCATCGCAGCCTGTGATGAATACGGTATGCTTCTGGTTATGACCGGGGTGCGTTTGTTCCATCATTAAGACTGCTGATTGTCAAACCTTAACGTTACGTCAAAGTTTTTCGTTGACATTGATGTTGTGTTGGGGTATATTTCTTTGCCCAACTTTAACGTAACGTAAAAGTTTGTCTGTTTTGCTTATAGGAACGAGGTGATCTGTTGTGTCAAAATGCGATGATGGTTTGATGCATATTGGGAAATTGGCAAAAGAAGCCGGTACGACTACGCGCACAGTGCGCTATTACGAAGAGATGGGTTTGATATATCCCGAATGTCGAAGTAGTGGCGGTTTTCGATGTTATTCCCACGAGCAACTGACGCGGTTGCGCATGATTTTGAGTCTTAAAGAGATGGAATTTGATCTCGAACATATCAAGGTCATTATTGACAAACGAGAGCAAAATAAAACTGCAGGCGAACTCGCGCATGATATTCTCGAAGATCTCAATGAACGCCTTAAAGAAGTCGAAGAACAGATTGAGCACTACAAGCATATACGCAAAACGCTGACCCAAACTATAGCCAGTATTTGCGCGTGTTTGCCCTGTGATCTCAGAGTTGAAGAGCGTCTCTGTCCAGCGTGTCAAACGCTCAACCAACCGACGTGTCAGTCCGTACCATTTTTTCATTCTACATCAACTGCCGAGACACTGGAATTAAAACTATGAAAAAAGAATTAAAAAATTTAGCAGAGCCTTTAACTGGAAGCGATTCTCTTTCGCAGGCTCAACTTACAGATCTTTATTTGCGCGATATTCGCAAATATACCCCTCTTTCCCGCGAGGATGAGGTCAAAGCTATCAATGCCGCGCGCAAGGGCGATCAAAAGGCGCTGGATCATCTCATTACAGCCAATTTGCGTTTTGTCGTGCGCGTGGCTGGCGAATACACGGGGCGCGGGTTGCCTCTTTCCGATCTCATTGCCGAAGGCAATATGGGCCTGATACGCGCTACTCAGACCTATGATCCAGAGCGCGGGTACAAGTTTATCACTTATGCGGTGTGGTGGATTCGCCAGGCGATTCTCTCTGCTCTCAATCGTCAGACGCATCCGGTCGCGTTTCCGGTCAATCAGATAGATGATCGCGATGTGCTCAACAAAGTGTCTGCTGCACTTTCACAAGCATCCGGTCGCGTTCCCACGATTGACGAGTTGGCTTCAGAAACCGATTTTTCACCTCGACGGGTGCATAAGGCGCTTCAAACGAGTCTGGCATCTGTTTCGCTCGACGGGCCAGTATATGAAGATGGCGACCGCCGGTTTGCCGATGTTGTTCCCGATGATGCACCCCTGCCAGATGAGGATGTGCATGCCAGCCGATTGCGCGATCTTTTGCACAAAGGGCTGGCCGATTTGCCCGAGCGCGAAGCCGAGATTATCAACCGCTATTTTGGCCTGGATGTTGATGACGCCGAATCGCTTGAGCAAGTGGGCAAGCGTTTTCACATTAGCCGCGAGCGCGTGCGCCAGCTCAAAGACCGCGCACTTGGGCGGTTGCGCGAGCATATGGACATAGAGGAAGTTGTACTATAGAGGAGTGATAGATGATTATTGATACGCATATCCATATTTACGATCCCACTCGTCCAGAGGGTGTGCCTTTTCCCGAGCCGGATGACGAGATTTATCGCCGGGTTATGCCCGAAGATTACAGAGCACTGGTCGCGTCTGAAGGTGTTACTGGGGCTATTATTGTGGAGGCGAGTACATGGGTTGAAGATAACCAGTGGGTGCTCGATGTGATCGAAGATGATCCGTTTATCGTGGGGCTGGTTGGCAATCTCGATCCGCGTGCTGAGGATTTTGGCGATCATCTCAATCGCCTATCTCCCAATCCGCTCTTTTTGGGTATTCGCCCGCGCACCCATCCCTGGGAGCGCGAAGATTTGGGCGAGATGGCAGGTGCTTTTGCAAAGCTCGTCGAGCACGATCTCGAACTCGATTCGGGGATCAACGATGCGGTTGTGGAAATCGCGCGTCGTTTGCCCGATCTTCGCATTGTGATCAATCACTGCGGCAATATTCCGGCAGATGGCAAGCCCATCGCGCCCGAGCGTTTGGAGCTTATGCAAAAAGCCGCGGAACAGCCCAATATTTTTTGCAAGGTGTCGGGTTTGATGGATTTGCGTTGTCAGGTTATTCCGGCACCCACAGATCCCGATTTTTATGTCTATTTGCTCGATGCGCTCTGGCAGCTTTTTGGTGAAGATCGCGTGATTTACGGCAGTGATTGGCCGGTTCTCGAACGCAGCAAGCGCACCCCGGCCGAGGCGCAACGCCTTGTGTATGATTATTTTTCTCAAAAGGGTGACGCGGTGCTGGAGAAGTATTTTTGGAAGAATGCAAAGGTCGCGTATAAATGGCCGGATAGATGAGGTGGTACGAATTATGCAAGTCATACCTTCTGGCGGCGCACTCGGCGCTGAAATTCGAGGGCTTGATCTTTCGCAGGCGCTCGATGATGATACTGTCCAGGCGATTCGCCAGGCATTGCTCGATTACTGTGTGGTGTATTTTCGGGATCAGGATTTGAGCGAGGAAGATCAGATTCGCTTTACCAATTATTTTGGTCGCGCAGTAGAACATGTTCGCAAACAACTTGACCGGGAAAACAAAGAGATTTTTATTGTTTCCAATATCGAGGAGAACGGGCAGCCCATCGGTGCTCTGGGCGATGGGGAGGTTAGTTTTCACTCCGATTTGTCGTATCTCAAGCGACCGGGTACGATTTCCGTTCTTTATGCGCTTGAAATTCCCAGTGCAGGGGGCAATACCCAGTGGTGCAATTGTTATGCTGCGTATGAAGCGTTAGATGAGGAGATGAAAAAACGGCTCACGGGATTGCGAGCCGTACACCGTCATTATGTTGAGGAACAAAACCCACCCGAGCGCGTTGACCATCCTGTCGTGCGCACCCATCCAGAAACCGGGCGCAAGTCGCTTTATGCGGGTCCCCATTTGACCAAATATATTCTCGATATGCCCGCCGATGAGAGCGACGCGCTTCTCCAGACGCTTTTTGCACACGCCGCCCGTCCCGATTTTTTGTGGACCCACATCTGGCAGGTGGGCGATCTGGTGATGTGGGACAACCGCCCCACAATGCATCGCCGCGAACCCTTTCCGCCATCGGAACGCCGCATGATGAAACGCACGCAGGTTTTTAATGCGGATGATATTCCGTTTGAATGAGGGACTGCGTCACACCCGATGCAGATGGGTCCCTTTGCTCTCCCGCAGGTCCATTACCCACCGCGTACACCATTCGTCAAAGCTGTCTTGCACAGATGCGGGATTTTCTTTGCTCTGGACGATAAATTCGGGCCAGAATGGGCGTCCTGTAGGTGTGCCGGTTTTTTGAAATCGCAGGTCCATGCTCCAGCGCACCAGATTGGAGCGGTTTGGCTGACCTCTGTGCGGGGTGTACGCGCTCATCATGAGTACGTCGCCGCGTTTCATGATGCAGTTTACGGGTTCGATTTCCGGCATGTACATGGGTTTGATCATGGTGCCGCCTTCGCGCTGGTGTTCGAGCAGTCCCAGGGGTACTACGCCGGGCAATACCTGTAAGCATCCGCGTTCTGGGGTGACATCTACGAGTGGTATCCAGCAGGTTATGATTTCCGAGATGTCTGCTTCTTCTTTTGTGACGCCCTGGTCCTGATGCCAGGGGACCTGTCCGGGTTGTGTTTCACGCGCGGGCAGGTAGGGGCGAAAATGCTGAATGGGGCTCAGGGTTATTTCTGGTCCTATGAGGCTTTCGACTGCGGATAATAATTGTTCGTTGAAGAAGATGTCAAACATCGGTTTCACACGCGCACGCATGATGTCGAATCCTCCCGCAAAACTGCGCAGTGCGTCATATCCCTCATCGTCTAATTCCCGGGCAAGCGCAGCCAGACGATGGCTGAAGGGTTTGTCTGCATGTACGGATGAGATTGTCCCTTCTTCCAATAGTTCTTGCGCCTTTTGATTGATCAATACGTCGTAAGCGTGTTCAATCGGTTCAAAGGCCGCGTCATCCAATACATTTTCCGCAATCAAAAATCCCCGATCACGATACTGGTCAATTTGATTTTGTGTCAATGACATGGTGTGTTTTCTCCTGGTGAAAATAGCGAGCTGACGCCTGTTTTTTCTATCGCAAAACGATTTCGACCCGCGCCACGCCTTTTACATTTGCACAGCGGTCGTCGTGTCCGGGTATGATCAGTCGCAGGGGGCCGCCATAGCTGGCGGGCAGGGGTTGTCCTGCCAGTCCGTAGATTAATAATCCTTGCTCTCGGACGAGGGCGAGATCGACGGTGGCGGAAAAACGGTCGGCGTCTGCGTAAAAGATTGCGTCGGCATTGGGTGTGTGGTCCAATACGTCGCGTACCCAAACGCCCTGTCCCTGGCGGTCGGGTACGAGTGTGCTTATATCGGCGATCTGATCTGGTAGTGTGGCGAAGTTTTCAAAGTCGAGGGTTCGAGACGTATTCGGTGTTTCTATTGTCAATATGGGTGTGTTTTGCGTGATTTTTAGCGCGGCTGCCATACGGTCCTGGATCATGTCGAATAAGCGGGGATCGCCACCCAATGGGTTGGTGAGGAGGATGCGTATTTGTGGGTTTTCTTTTTGGATAGATGCGATGCGTTGTAACAGGTTTTCGCGCATTGCATCGGGCAGGGCGATTAGTGCGGGGAAGATGAGGATTTGGTCTATTCCTTCACCGGTAAGCACACTTTCTTCCAGTTTGTCAAATGATGTGGCTACTACCTGATCGGCGATTTTGGCGTCGGTTGCCGCGTTGAGAAACTGGCGAGATATTTGCGCTTCGCTTTCGGCACAGATCAAGAGTCGTGTTTTCATTGTTTTTTATACCGCCATTTCCGCGCGGATGGTGTCGTGATGCCGGTAATTGATGAGTTCAAAGTCGTCCATTTCAAAATCGCCGATTTCGGTTTGTCCACGGTCTTTTATTCGCAATTTGGGCAGGGAATATGGTTTGCGAGATAGTTGTTCTTTTACTGCGTCGAGGTGGTTTAAGTAGATGTGCGCGTCGCCCAGGACGTGGATAAATTCGCAGGGTGTGAGGTTCGTGATTTTTGCGACCATGTGCAATAATACGGAATAGGATGCGATGTTGAGTGGTACGCCTAAAAACATGTCGCACGATCGCTGATACATTTGCAGGGATAGTTTGCCTTCTGCGACGTAAAATTGGAAGAAGTTGTGACACGGGGGTAGGGCTACGTCCCGAGTGCCTATTTCCGCTGCATTCCAGGAATTGACCATGATGCGCCGGGATTCGGGGTTTTCTCGGATTAGATTAATCGCATTTTGAAGCTGATCGACCACTTTCCCATTGGCGCCTTTCCACCGCCGCCACTGTACACCGTAAATACGTCCCATGCTGCCGTCGTTTTTATTTATTTCCAGGCGGTTCAAATAATCTTCGTAATTGCCATCCCACAGTGGGTTGCTTTTCAAATAGGTTTTTAAGTCGTAGATGTTGTCGGATCCAGATATAAACCACAGGAGTTCCGATAGCATCGATTTCCACACCAGTCGCTTGGTGGTTACTGCGGGAAATCCGTCTGCCATTGCATAGCGCGCATGCAGGCCAAAACACGAGATTGTGCCCACTCCCGTGCGGTCGCCCTTTTTTACGCCGTGGTCCAATACGTGTTGCAGTTGGTCGAGATATGTGTACATA
>JAPPAB010000155.1 GCA_026705765.1 Gemmatimonadota bacterium | reverse complement strand
AAGGTAGTAATCTGATTGTTGTCGCCGCGAGCCCGGACGCCAATGCCCTTCCAGGAGCATGTGTCATTACCGAAATAGAGCATGTGCGGCAATGTCCCTAGAGGATAATGATAACGGGCGGGAAATCCCGCTCTCATGGTTTACCCAGTCCCTTTGGAAATATACACCACTTTACATTGAATTGGTTTTCATTGCGATTTGCGTACGCCTTATCGGTTTGGTCGAGCCATTTATTTTCCAAGTGATCATTGACCGTATTCTTCCTTTTCAACGGGAAGCATCCCTCATAGTAGTTGTTGCGATTTTCGTGGCTGTGAGCCTGTTCCAGATGGGTTTTGAGGTACTGTCGAGCCTGCTTGGCATACTGACAGCCAATCAGGTTACACGCGAATTCGGATCGCGCATATTCGACCACCTGTTCAAGCTACCTTTCAGCCATTTCCGTAAATGGTCCGTTGGTGAAACAATCGCGCGAGTCAGTGAAACCGATACGATCCGTAACTTTCTTGTTGGAACTACGACAGGAGTATTCCTTGACCTCCTGTTCGTGGTGATCTACATAGGCGTGCTCCTGTCTCTATCTGTGCCGCTTACAATGATTGTGCTCGTAGCCCTTCCATTGCAGTTTTTGGTTTATTTTGGCTTTGGCCCATTCCTGCGTCGACGGTTGCGCGTTCAGTTTGATGCAGGCGCAAAGCACCAAACCCAGATGGTTGAAAACATCTCGGGCATCGCAGCGGTGAAAGCTCTTAGTGCCGAGGGCAAGATGCTGGAACGGTTGAACAAAACTCTGGGCAACAGCCTTTTTGCGAGTTACCGGGTCGGCATTCTAAACATCTTCAGCGATAAGCTAACATTCGTAATTGAGCGGGGTGTGACGATCTCGATTATCTACTTTGGGGCACATCTGGTTTTTGCTGGTGAAATCACTCTTGGGCAGCTCATTGCTTTCCATCTTCTTGCAGAAAAGGTCACAGACCCCATAGCCAATTTTTCCAAACTTTGGGAAAACTGGCAAAACATAAAAGTTTCCCGCCAGAGGCTTGGTGATATTGTTAGCTCCGATATGGAACCCTTCAATGCTCGACCAGGACTATTTCCTGATATCGAGCCACGTTTGACGTTTGAAAATGTAGATTTTTCTTACATACAAGATCGACCAATCCTCAAAAAATTCAATTTTGAGGCAGCTCCGAACTCTCTGACTTTGGTTGTGGGGCCGTCTGGTATAGGCAAATCCACATTCGGGCGATTGGCTTCGGGTATTGATGTGCCCTCAAATGGGAGGGTTCTCTTGGATGGTGAGAATATCGCAAATTATGAACCGCATGATGTCCGCACCAAGATCGCATATATTCCACAGGAACCATATCTTTTTTCAGGAACGCTCCGAGATAACCTACTAATCGGCAACGAGGCGGTAACGGAAGCGGAACTTGAAATGGTGTTGAAAATCTCGGCGGCGGATACATTTGTTGCTCGTTTGCCAATGGGACTTGATACAGACATAGGGGAGCGTGGATCGACACTGTCTGGCGGACAGAGGCAACGCATTGCGATTGCACGAACCCTGGTCAAGAAGCCCAAGGTCATCATTTTTGATGAACCAACAAGTGCTCTGGACGATCTTGCACAAAGCATGATGGCAGAGGAACTTAAGCGACTGAAGGCCACAACAACGCTGATCATCATCACACACAGGCCAGATGTGTTTGGACAGCCGGATCAGATCATTGATTTCGAGAAATTGTTATGACCGAAACAGCCCCACAAATAAAGATCACATCTCCGACCCTTCATGTAACCATCTGGTTCATAATTTTTGTTTTTATTGTCATTGTTGTCATGGCTTGCTTTTTTAAGGTAGAGGTCGTCGCGCGTGGACAGGGAAAGGTTGTGCCATTAAGCCGGGTCCAGATTGTCCAACCCGAATTTGATGGTAAGATCACCGCAATTCACATACGAAATGGGTCAACAGTGCACCAAGGAGATATACTCGTTGAACTGGACACAACTGATGCTGAGGCAGAGTTGAATACTATCACCGCCGAAATCGTACGGCTTCAAATTGAACGGGCACGAATCACTGCTTTAGTGTCAAGCATTGATATTGGGAATATTCAAACGGAAAGTTTTTCTAGAGAAACCCTTCGCGCTTTCGCTGAAAGTGCCAATGCGAAGCATGATTTCTATGCCGAACAAGCCCGATTGCTTGTCGCTGAGGTTGAGGACTTGCAAGCGATGCTGTCTCAGAACACGGCAAGGATTACCATTAACGAACGCTCGATTTCTGTGACGCAAGCAAACATAGATCGGATCGAAGCTGCTATCGCCATTCAAGCTGAACGTTTGAAAATAGCACAGGAGTTATTGGGGCAAGGTATATCTAGCCGGTCAGCATTTCTTGATGTTGAGGAAGCTTTTACAGCCTTGGAGAAAGAACGCCAAGTGTATCTACGCGAACTAAATCAAAAGCGTAGTCAAGAGACTGGCCTCCGGGCTGAACGACGCAGTATTATAAGCGCACAGCGAAGCCTCCTTCTGCAGCGAAAATCCGATATCGAAGCGCGTCTGAAGACATTACAAGAGCAATCGCGCATCGCTGAACGGCGGATAATTGGGGCACAGTTGACAGCTCCGATGGATGGTGTCGTGGATCAGTTGAAAGTATTTACAATTGGAGCAGTGGCAAAGGGCAGTGAGCAGGTGCTGAGCATTGTACCAGAAGATCAGGATGTTGAAATTGAAGCACTTTTTAACAATTATGATATCGGTTTTGTTGAAGTTGGACAGATCGCCAACATCAATCTTGACGCTTATCCATCCGAACGCTTCGGTTTTCTAGTGGGTGTGGTGTCAGATATAGCGGCAGACTCAACCGAAGTAGCAGGCGGTGCTTGGGCTTATCAGGTGCGTGTAACACCAGAAACAGGTGAACTGAAAAATGGTCCAGCACAGTTTGCTTTACGTCCAGGAATGACAGCCGTCGTTGATATTACTACGGGCAAACGCCGACTAATTAGTTATTTCTTCGCTCCAATCGTAGATATTATCCAATCTGCACTTGGTGAGAGGTAGCTTTACAAAATAAGATTTTGTGCGGATGTTTAACCCTGGGAAAACCTGGATAACAGACAAATTCTTTAGTGGGGCGTTTGTGTGCCGGTAATGTGGCATATGTGTGGCAAAAATGTGTCACTTGGGATTTTTTTTAATTTTTTGTTTTTTGAAGTTGACCTGGCCGGGAGAATGGGTTAAATTGGTTCTTGGAAATTATTGCTGGTGGACGTCCTTCCCGAGTCCACCAGCTTTTTCTTTTTCATTCTT
>JAPPAB010000154.1 GCA_026705765.1 Gemmatimonadota bacterium | reverse complement strand
CCCGTGTATCTTTTGAAGTGGGCATACATCAATTGGGAGGTCAAGCCGTGTTTTTGGACTGGATGACCACCAATTTTGGATTGGCCGATGTGCGCGATGAAGCACAGGTCCTATCGCGATATGCAGATGTGATTATGGCGCGCATGCTCAAACACGAAGATCTGCTGCGGCTGACCCTCGGCTCCGAAGTCCCTGTGATCAACGGATGTTGCGACCGTTATCACCCATGTCAAGCCCTGGGCGATCTGCTATCGATTCTGGAAGTGCGCGGCAAATTGGCGGGAACGCATGTAGTTTATGTGGGCATATGGAACAATGTGTGCAATTCGCTGGTGACAGCGTGTACAAAAGCAGGCGTACGCATAACGGCTGTGACGCCAGAGATCAACAAGCCATCGGCAGACCCCGAATTGGTCAAAGCAGCGCGTGCAACCGGGTTATTTGAAGAAACGCTGGATCTGGAAACCGCTATTGCCGATGCAGATTTTGTTTATACCGATACGTGGATTGACATGGAATTTTTTAACAAGCCAGAATTTGCAGAAGAAAAGAAGCGACGCACCAGAGTATTCATGCCATATCAGATCAATGGCGATTTGCTCAAAAAGACAGATGCTTATGTAATGCACTGCTTGCCTGCACACAAGGGATATGAAATAACGGATGAGGTCATGTCAAGCGAGCGATGCATTGCCGTGGATCAAGCAGAGAATCGCATGCACATTCAAAAGGCCGTATTGCTTCAAATGATTGGACCAGAGCGGATAACATAATGGCTATACCGGAAAGATTATCTCGAGAAATCCCCAACCCCAGACAGATACTGGAGGAGAAGATCGCATCCCGTGAAGCGCGGATAGCAGTGATGGGATTGGGATATGTGGGATTAACCCTATCTGTGGAATTGGGCAAGGTGGGATTTTCCGTCACGGGAATCGATACATCGGCGTGCAAAGTGGATCTGGTAGAATCGGGAAAGTCCGATGTGCAGGGCGTATCGGAATTTGAGGTAGCGGGTCTCAAAGCCGTGGGGAAATTGACAGCAACTCGAGAATGCGATGTGCTCGATGAAGCTGATGTGGTCGTAGTATGTGTGCCCACACCCTTGAATAAAACACGCGATCCGGATGTCTCGTTTATCCTACAAGCATGTGGTGCAATCAAAGACCGACTGCACTGCGGACAACTGGTAATTCTGGAAAGCACCACGTATCCAGGGACGACTCATGAACTGGTATTGCCCCTGCTCGAAGAAAGTGGCTTGAAGGTCGGTCGAGATTTTTTTCTGGTATTTTCTCCAGAGCGCGTCGATCCGGGCAATAGCGTTTATACCATCACCAACACGCCCAAAGTCGTGGGTGGTATTACACCGTCTTGCACAGAAATAGGCACGCATTTTTACCGGCAATTGATCGGCGAAGTCGTGCCGGTCTCATCGACCCAGGCTGCTGAAATGACCAAGCTGCTGGAAAATACATTTCGTAGTGTAAATATCGGCCTTGTCAATGAAGTAGCCCTGATGTGTGACCGTCTGGGAGTGGATGTTTGGGAAGTCATCGATGCCGCAGCGACCAAGCCGTTTGGGTTTATGCCCTTTTATCCCGGTCCCGGGTTGGGCGGGCATTGCATTCCAGTTGATCCGCACTTCCTCGCCTGGAAACTAAAGACCTTGAATTACAATGCGCGCTTTATCGAATTGGCCAGCGAAGTGACGCGCAGCATGCCGGGCTATGTGGTTGAAAAAACCACCGACGCCCTCAACGAATACGAGCGGTGTTTGAAAGGCTCGAACATCCTGATCTTGGGCGTGACGTACAAGCCCGATGTACGCGATATTCGCGAGTCACCAGCATTGGATATTATAGAAATGCTTCAGGAGAAAGGGGCGAAGGTCTCGTATTGCGATCCGTTTGTGGATCACTTGCAGACAGAAAGTTTGGACTTGAAGAGTACTTCTTTAAATAAAAAACATTTAACAGAAGCCCATTGTGTGGTCATTGTGACGCATCACAGCGACTGGAATTATGAATGGATTGTAAAACACGCGCGCTGTATTGTCGATACGCGCAATGCCACGCAGGCTGTATCTGGAAACAAAGATCACGTCTTTAAACTATAAATGCGAATCAACGAATCAACGAATCGAAGCTCGTAGTGATTTTGGGTGGTAGGGTGGGGTTCGTCTATTCGTCTATTCGTCTATTCGTCTATTCGTCCAAGGAACTATATGCGTATTTTACTAACAGGTGGCGCAGGGTTTTTGGGATCCCATTTGTGTGACCGTTTGCTGGACGAAGGGCACGAACTAATTGTCATGGATAACCTGTTGACCGGACGTGCAAAAAATATCGCACACCTGTTTGGACGAGATGGTTTTACATTTGTAAAACACGATGTGACGCAATACATCTATGTAAAGGGCCCACTGGATTATGTATTGCATTTTGCCAGCCCGGCCAGCCCCGATGATTTTTCGCGCTATCCCATTCGCATCCTGAAAGTAGGCGCGCACGGCACGCACAACGCGCTCGGTGTGGCACGTGCAAAAAAAGCGAAGTTTTTTTTGGCCTCAACATCAGAAATTTACGGCGATCCACTGGTGCATCCGCAGCCAGAATCGTATTTGGGCAATGTCAATACACTGGGCGTGCGTGGCGTCTATGACGAAGCCAAGCGCTTTGCCGAAGCCATGACAATGGCCTACCACCGCGAAAGCGGGATCGATACGCGGATTGTGCGGATTTTTAATACCTATGGGCCTCGCATGCGCAAAAACGATGGCCGGGCCATTCCCAATTTTGTCAATCGGGCGCTGGCAGATGAACCACTAAAAGTATATGGCGATGGCAGTCAAACGCGCAGTATTTGTTATGTCTCAGACCTGATTGAAGGGATCTATCGATTGATGCATACGGATTATCACGCGCCCGTAAACATCGGCAATCCATCGAGTGAAACATCCATGTTAGATCTGGCAAAAAAAATAATTGAGCTAACCGAAAGCAAAAGCGAAATCGCGCTCAGGCCCAACGCGCAAATCGGCGACGATCCTCAAATGCGGCAACCCGATATCACCCTGGCCAAAAAACTCCTGAGATGGGAACCCAAAGTGACGCCAGAGCAGGGATTGCGACAGACAATAGAGTGGTTCAGGGAGAATTAGGCTGGAGACCGCTTGACTGGAAGGATTAACTTAGATATATTTTTAAACGTGCTGGGGGCGACACGGCTTCGACGGGGGTGGAGAGATAATAGCTGCGTGTCGAGGTACCCAATCACCTCGTAAAACAATTGGGAAAAAACGCAACTGCGGACGATAACACGTACGCAATGGCTGCCTAACTAACCGTTACGCAGTCCGTTCTCTCAGACCTTGCCTGCGTGGTCTGGGCAGAGTGCCGACGAGAGCAGGCTGGTGCGGGGGTTTCCGCTCGAGGGCCTCCGGATGAGAGCGGGCCACAGCCCCAACCATCGGGCTGGCACCTCAGCGACCCTGTCTGTTGGGGCGCGGGGTGCGAGATTCTAAGTGAATAGACTACACACGTAGATGCCGTTATCAAACCGCTTTCGGACGCGGGTTCGATTCCCGCCGCCTCCACCAATCTTTTCGGGCGAGCCGATCTACGGGCTGGCCCTTCATCGTCTCACGGCACGCTACCATCCCGCTGCCCTTCCAAAGAACATTCCCATGCAAACCGAATCCCTGCGCCGCGCCCTGCACGACCTCCTGGGCATCCCCACGGTCCGCTGCGACCTGGCTCCGGAATTCCGCGGACAGATCGAACGGGATGGAATCGTCGTCGAAAAATGGATCTGGACGAGCGAACCGGGTTCCCGCGTCCCCTCCGTACTCTATCGACCGGCACACCCCACCGCACCCATGCCATCCATCGTAATCACCTGCGGCCACGGCGGCAGCAAAAGCCAGTGGCAGTACACCTACATCCCCCAACTCTACGCCAAACTCGGACTGGCTTGCCTGGTTCTGGACCCGGTCGGAGAAGAAGAGCGGCACATCTGCGGCGACCTGGGTACCCGGGCACACGATCCTGAAGAAGTCCACACCTGCGCCGATGATGCTGGCCGGCTCATCATGGGCAAGCTCGTCTTCGACACGATGCGGGGCATCGATTTTCTCTTCACCCGGAGCGACATCGACCCGGAGCGCGTCGGTGTGGCGGGAAACTCCCTCGGCGGTGCCAAGGCCTCCTGGATGCTGGCCCTCGACACCCGCCTCAAGCTGGCCCTGGTCTCCGGTTGGGCGCTGTGCGACACCATGACGGTCACCGGCAAGTTCTGCACCCGCGTCCCAAATCAGCGCCTGCGCACCCTCTGTACCTGGCCAGAATTTCTCTCCCTGGCTGCGCCCCACTGCGCCGTCCTCATCCTCAACGGCGACGCCGATGTCATCATCGACACAGAGGGAGACAGTGCCGCGTGGGAAGGTACCCGGAACGCCGTGGCCGGCGCGGCTCCGAATTTCCCGGACGGCCACATCGCTTGCTGGTTCGAACCAGCGGGAGGGCATCGACCCTACTTCGGCTACACCGTCGCCCTAAAATGGATCCACCGCCACCTCGGCGCCCCCGGTTTCGACCCCGAAGAGAGCCTGCCCACCCTCAACTCGGGCGACTGGTGCGACGCCAACGGCGTCATCCTGGAAAAACTCTACGGCACCGATCTCCACCAGCGCGGCGCCACCCTTCCCGACCTCGGCATCCGGCCCATACACCGCACCGACCTGGCATGCCTCCGTCCAGAGGAGACCGGCGACCCGCGCTACACCCTGGAAGGCTGGCTGGAGCAGATCCAGGCCTGAGTAAAAAAGGCTGGTGACTCCGTGACGATCTCCACCTTCTATCGTTTTTTACGCAGACGACACGACATCTTGAGTACAATGTTCTCCATGTTAGGGGATTAGCTGTGAATGCGCAACTGGCAGACCGATATTTATACCCCAGTGGGAGTGAAATCTGGCAGGATCCAAATGGTCTTCTGATCAATTTATCTTCCCTGCCTCAGCCCAATCTCATAGGATTAAATGAAGTTGTTAAGTTACCCGGTGGAATTCTTCTAGCAGAAGGTGGCATGGGTAAGACGACATTCATGGAGCAGTTGAAGGCTTCACTACACGGTCAGTCAGTTCACCTATTCAAACTGTGGGAATATGTACGCAATCCTGGATATTTCGAAGACAATCTGACTGCTTCCTCAAGAGATGAAGCTCAAACTCTTATCCTTGATGGCCTTGATGAAGCTCCTGATTTAGCTGGCGTTATTTTGCGGAGGCTTCCCGATTTGTCAAAAAACACGTCGGTGTGGATCTCATCACGCGATGGAGCTGCTATCCGCACGATACAAGAAAGTGGTACGAAGCTAACCTCATACAACTTGGCTCCCCTTACAATAGAGGACTTACATGTACTTGCTAAACAAGCAGGGGTCAACGGAGACGAATTCTTGGATGCTGTTGTCAGTCAGGGATTACTACCTATTTGCGCGAAGCCGCTTGGATGCAAATTAGCACTCTCGGTATTCCGCGAGAATGGTCTGACAGGAGTCGCTCAACGCGATCTATGGCACAAGGGGATTGAAAGGCTCTGTGATGAAACTCCAGCGGGTACACGTCAACTCGTTAGTCCTCAGTTTCCCCTTAATGAGGTCCTGCACTGTTCTACCTGGATTTCGTTGTGTTTGGCACTCACAGATAACCGTTTTGTTTGGAACCATGAACAGAGTTATTGCCCAGAGCAGTCACTTGGCATATCCGATTTGGCTTCAGATCGCTTTTCCGTAGAGCTGATTCAAGCAACGTTGCAAAGAGGAGTGTTCTCTCCGTTAGGCGATGGCCGCATTATGTTTTCCCATGCCATGTATGGAGATTTTCTCGCCGCATTTGGCTTTAAGAGCTTCATTCCAGTGAAATACTGGACTCCGTTGTTCCTAAACGGTCAGCGGGATGCGGTTTTTCCACAACGCGAGGGGATCGCAGTCTGGCTTGCGACATACGACAAGAAATTCCTTGAAGCCCTGTCTGAAATTCGACCAGAGCTATTGCTGGAATCCGCTGATTCTGTTCAGACTATCGGTCCCAAGATTCTCTGTAATGCACTCCTTGAACGCGCCGACAACCTCAGTCATAAGCAACGGCAACTCTCAAATCTTCATCGGTTGAAAGCTGATCAAACAATCGAGATACTTAAAAATTATTTGTTGGACCCGAACGCCAGTACTTCCGTCAGAGAACTCGCCACTGCCGTTGCAGAGGCTTGTGAGTACTCAGAACTTGCTGAGATATTCGCAGAACGGGTGTTGAATTCGCATTTGAGTCTTAGGGAGAGAGTAGATGCAGCCTATGCGGTGGGTAGGCTCAAAGATGAGGATGCGAAACGCCGTCTGAAGCATCTACTCCCAATTGATCCAGCAGTTGATCTAGAAGATGATCTTCTCGGTACGGTTCTGCGCGCTTGTTGGCCCGATCATCTGACATCTCAGGAACTCATTGACCATTTGGTTAAGCCTCAGAAGTCAAACTATATGGGAGCGTATAGTTGCTTTTTACAATACGACCTACCTGCATCCCTTGAGTCCTCGCTTGATGAGGAAAACGCCATTGTTCTGCTTACCTGGGCATTGAAATATATAGAAAGATATACTCCATTTGACACTTTTGGTAGGCTTGCACGTACAATCTATACTGTTTGCTGGAAATGGTCAAAAACTCCTAAAATTACGCAACTTCTCGCTGAAGGTTATGCGAAAGCCCTTGACCATCATCGGTCACCGTTTCTGCAGTTGCGTTATGAAGGTGAACGCATCTTGATACCTATCCTCACAAAGGATGCAGTTCTTGAGGATGTGGGAGGTCGTTTCGCTGTGCTCGAAACTTTGCTGACGTTCAGCACATACGATTTACGTATTTCGCATATTCCATTCAATGCGTTTCCTTTATACACTCAAGAAGATTTACCCTTGCTGTTTGATCGTGTTGATCGTGCAATTTCCGCCCCGTCAGAAACTCTTGTTGAAAAGTGGGTTGCTTGTATAAAAACTATTTTAGGAACTGATATAGATGAATATACAAATCAAATAGACCAATTGCATAAGCTAAGACCTGATCTCATTGATGACTCCGAGACGCTTCGTGCAGGTATGGAGAAAGCGACCCAACGTTTCAAAGAACAAGAACAAGAGAGGAAAAGGGTAGAAGAGGAGATTATAAATGAATGGACAGAGAAACAGTCTAAAATAGACAATGAAATCAAGGAGGCTCTTCATAACCCAAATTTGACTTCAGAGAATTTCGAACGCATATCACTTTGGTTGAATTCAGAAAGCCCTATTGGGCCTATAGATATTCGTTTATCCCCTGGTTGGGACAAGTTGACGGAAGACGAGCAAAGTATAATGCTCAACTTGGCTCAGCACTATCTCACGGAAGGAAAAATTTATCCTACCGAACCTGATCAACATTCATACAGCGTGGCGCGTGCGCTAACGGCACTCAGACTGTTGCGACCAGACATTTATTCTGATCTTTCTCAAGACGTTTGGGAAAGATGCTCAGTCGAGCTTTTAAAGTCCGTTATGAGTGATAACGTGGAATTGTTGGCTCCGTTGCTCGATAGGCTATCAAAACAGTTTCCTGATATTGCGACCGATGCAGTGCTTGATGTGCTATCTCAGGAACTAAAAGGAAATGTCATTTCCATCATTCACAACTGGGGGACCCGACTAAATGATGAGCAAGCAGAAGCAATATTGGATATGGCGGATGATCCAGCAATAGATCACGAGCGACGCTTTATAATTGTTAATAGCTTGGCTCAGCAGGGTAAAGAAGAACTGGTTCGTGAGTACTTGGATGCGCTTTTCGACAAAGGCTGGAGTGTTCCTCCTGATCCGAAATTCCATAAACTTCGCAAACTTGCCTTTGTTTTGAGTCCAGCGAGTTACAATCAACAGCTTTTGGATGCTCTCACATCAGATTCTGGATGGGGCCAAAAGTGGATTGAGGCATCTGTCGGTGGCTATGATGGCGATTTGTTGAAAGCGATTTTGTCCTGTGAATCTTGCGATTTAGGAAAAATGTACATTTGGTTACATGAGCAGTATCCAAAAGAAACACGTCCTGAGCATGAAGGCGTCTATACACCTGCCGCGATAGATGAAATACACAGGCTCAAAAATGAGATTATTAATCACCTTTCTCAGAGTGGAATAGCTGGAGCATCCATTGTTCTTGAAAGCATACTGCAGCGATTTCCCCCAGATACTTGGCTTACTGATTGTATTAGCGATGCCAGAAGGGCTGAACAGGCAACCACTCTACCCATATTGTCCGTTGAAAATATCAAGAAATTGAGCAAACAGGAAACGGATTCGCGGTGCTTGCTCTATTCTGTTCATGATCTCTTGGATCTTGTCATGAATGAGTTAGAAAGTTACCGTACCTATCTTCAGGGCGATACTCCCGCAGTGAGATATCTGTGGAATACTAACCCGATCCGTCCGCGTAACGAGGAAGACTTATCCGATCATTTAAAGAATTATCTTGACCTCAGACTAACAACTGATGTTGTCATTAATCGTGAGGTGCAGATTCGGCGCAAGCTGTTCAAAAATGGCACGCTAGGGAGCCGTACAGATCTATGGATTCAGGCTTTTGACGAGCACGGCAGTAAGCTCACTATATGTATTGAGGTCAAGTGTAATTGGAATGGCTCAGCAAAGACGGCTCTTAAGGAGCAACTCATAGATAAGTACATGTCTGGTCAGACAGCTACAGCGGGGATTTTCCTTCTCGGCTGGTTTGGGTGCGATAGCTGGGACCGCAACGACAATCGCCGAACTGCCGCGACATCTATCTGGTCTGATATGGACTCGGCTATAGCGGACCTAAAGAAGCAAGCCGAAAAGGAGCAAAACAACGGGAGTGCAGTCCAGTCTATCGTTATTGATTGCAGATGGAAGTAGTGGAGCGTAACTCCGAGGGTAGTTGCTATGGAGGTACGCGCTAAAACGTCGAGCGAAGGGCTCCATCAAGCAGTCGGTCCCTCGCTTTTCTGATTTCTTCAATCACTGAGTCAATTTCTTCGTGGCATCGCCACGCCGCTACCCGCAAAACTGTCCAACCGAGATTGGATAAGACGCGATCTCGGGCGATGTCCTGGCGCCGTTGTCGGCCTCTCGCGTCGGAATGCTGATCGCCGTCAACCTCGATGTTTAGCTTGATTCCCTGTTCCAGTATTGCAAAGTCCAACTCATACCCCTCCAAATTGAGCTTAGCATAGGGTAAGAGATCCCTGATCTGCATGGCGTCAAGCAGGAGTTGCTCAGATCTGCTGTCCGTGCGAAAATCGGCTGAGGGTTGAGCAACACCTTCATTCTGGGCAATCTCATCGCACAGATAGACACGCAGAGAGGCCAGAGTTGGACTCCCCAAATCTCCTATGAGCGGGTGTCCAAGAACGATCAGCGCTCGACGAGCACGGCTCACAGCCACGTTCAGGAGGTTTCTCTCTTTTTCTACCCAACGGATGCCGCTCTTGGACATACCGGGAGAAAGCACGGAAGAAAGAACGATTGCCTCACGCTCATCTCCTTGTAAGCGATGTGCGGTTCCGCTCACAAAACCGATGTCGGACAGAAAATCTTGGCCGAATTGTCTTTTCGCGAGCCAATCGATGAGTTGCGACTGCGCGGCGAATGGAGTTACCACGCCGACGGTCTTGTAACCAGACTCGATTACGCCCTGAATTTGTTTTACCGTTTGTTCCGCCTCGGATCGGTTTAGCCAACTTCCAGAAGCGGGCCGTTCTACAGTACCCTCGACATCGCACCAGGAGATGGCACGGTCACGATGAGCCGTATCGGAGATGTCCGTTAGTATGGTGAGTTCACCCCTGTAGAACGTTTTGTTGAACCAACGAGCGATGTGTGGGTGGCAGCGGTAGTGCTCATTGAGAAGAACTGGTATTTGGGGTCTTGCTGCAAACTCGAACGCGGAATAGGCCGAGCCGTCCTTGTGATGAATGCCACGCTTGCGCAGATCGTCGTTGTTGAATCCCGTTTGTGTGGCGATTTCTTGTAAGAGCCCATCGCTGAGGGAAATGATCGGATTCAGTTGGTATGGATCTCCCACCACAGCCAAACGTCTGGCGCGGTATGCCAGGGGCAGTACGGCTGCCAGGCTGCACTGGCTGGCTTCATCAACGATCACAAGGTCAAATAGTCCTGATTCCAAAGGGAAGTTATGTTGCGCTGACAGTGCTGTGCATGCCCAGCCTCGTAAGTAGTGAAACGAATTGCCAATGGCCCGTTTGAAACGATCTATGTTCGCAGAGATTGTGCCGAAAGCTGCCAGGCGGTCAGCACCAGAGCAGATTCGCGTCGCGGTGTCCGCACGGATCGCATAGAGGCTGGCTTCTGCCCATTTCTCGTCCGCTTCTTGCACACGGGTCGCCGGATCCCCCACAGCGGCCTTCAGTTGTTGCCGTTCTGATCGCCCAATTTCCAATTGGGAGGTCAGCTTTGCCATACGCTGATCCATTCGAGCCCAGTTAGCCAGTTGCTCTAATGGAGCGGTTTCGAGACAGTCGAGTCGCCTGCGTAGGCGTCGTGCGCGGAAGCGACGGAAAAACCACGTCCGCAACAATCGTCTGGATCGTATCTCTATTTCGTGGGAACTGATGGGCAGTTCGGGAAGGCTGGCAGTAGGCCATAGAGTTAGTGCCGTCTCTTTCAAAGCTGGCCTGAGTTCCTCCTGCTCCTCGACAACTCGCAATAGCTCCTCATCCAGTTCGTCCAGCCGTGTTAGTTTCTTCATTAACCGGGTGCGCTCAGTGGCGACCCGCTTCAACTGAGCACGCGCTGCCGCCTGGTTGCCGTCGTGGGTTTCCGCCTGATATGACGCTACAATGATGCGATCCGGAACCTGCTCGCGCACATCGCGATTGCCGGTGCGGACCAACAAGCCATTACAAACGTCTTCCTCTGCACGGTCAACGGCCACATCAACCGCAGCATTGTTAGTCGAGGTCACCAGGACTTTGTCGCCGTCCAGCCAAGCGTTTGTAACCGCATTCACTACGAGTTGCGTTTTTCCTGTCCCAGGTGGACCGGTCACAATCGTCAGAGGTTCTCTGCGGAGACGCTCAAGTGTCTCCTCCTGTGATTGGTTGCATACAAGCGGTGCTGCAAGAGGCTCGGATGGTGGGCGATTGTTTTCCTTCTGTGCGAAACTATCGGGGATAAGAGAGGCCGCAGCAGTAGTCGCCCAGTCTTTTCGGGTCTGTAGTTGTCGCAGTTCCTCACGAAGGGCGACGGTGTATCCAGACGCCTCGGCCATGACCGTGACCCCGGCGTTGTAGACACCTTGGTTGCGACTTACGTGCGATTCGAGCATTCTCGGATTGAGTCGCGATAGGATCTTGAGGCCAAGCAGACCAGCCACTCGTCCGGCGAGAGCGACAAAAGCGTCGGCATCTCCGAATGGCAAGCCGTCACTTAACAGGTCGCTGACGTCTTCGGTGATTGAAGGGTCGAAGATACCGCTTGCCGTGATGGCTAAGTTGAACTCCGGCTCCCCCGTGGCATGGAGTTCCCACTTGTCGCCGCGATTTCGTTCCGGTTCGATGTGTACAACAAAAAGAGGGGCGACCTTAGGCTTATGGTCGCGGTCAATCACAACTACGGTTGGCCAGCCATATATGATTGACCGCCCGTCTTGTGATCGCGTACGAGACAGACGATTGGCGAGTTTTCCAGACGCCGGTGTCGAGTCGTCCTGTCCAACCACCAGTTTCTCTTGTCCAGAATATAAGAACCACAAAGAGTTCTCTTCGACGTACGGGACCAGTGATTTCGCAGCTTCCGCTTCGATACACCGTTGCGCATATGCGCACAGTTTTTGCCACGGAGTATGCGATCTGTTAGCAGCCAGATTTAACGCGCTGTTGGAACTTGCATTCTTTATCGCGTTCCGAGAACTACCCACTACACTATCTGATGCGACTTGGGCCGAGGATTCCTCACTCGCGCAGTCAATACACCAGACCTCTTTCGACGATGGTGACCAGTGTGCTCGCTCACCGACTTTGAGGCTTGTCGCGCAAGCTCGGCATAGTCCGGCGTACTTCAGAGAGATGAAGCGTAGATCTTTGGGAAGTTCCATCAACGGTCCTCAGAGGGCGTTGCGTTTCTTATATAAAAGATTGCTGAGGTAGAATTTGGTATGAGCCACCCGCTCCTAATGCCAGGCCAGATATCGCTCCCTCAGTTCATCTATATCCCGCGACGCTTCTCCCAATGCCTCCTCCAAAAAAGCTCGGCACTTTGCTTCGTGCGCCACATCCCTCGGTGCATTGGGCGAGAGTCCTGATCCTTCCGAATAGACTTGCTCGTGAGCACCTGAACCATCGGTGTAGTGTACGCTTGTCAGAAACCGCCGCGACGTCTGATCCCTGATCCGCCTACTTTGTCCGCGTTCATAACCTTCCAACCAGACGAATGCGATGATGTTGATGTGATGGAACTGTTCCTCGGGAACGCTGCACGCCCCGACAATCTGTTCACGCGTCTCTTCCACCGTATCCGCGTGGACATTCCCCACAAGCTGATGTCGCGCCTTCGATAGGTCAAAGAAGTCACGCAGGTCCTGGTCCCAAAGGTAGCCGGGCGGCCGATGATCGCTCAACTCGAGCGCAATCGTGCAGCGTTTCTGGTCCGCGAGCGGCGGGATCTCCCCCGGCATCGCAATCGCAAAAGCCCGGTCCCCGGGTACAACGCTCAGAAAGGCACGCATCGTCGTCGATTTCCCGATTCCGCCCGGTCCCGACCCCACGATCCACGATGCCCCATTCGTCACATGCGACATCCACCACGCCGCCGTATCCAAATCAAATGGCCCCTGTTCAATCAGGTCCAGCAAGGACCTCGGTGTTTCTTCCCGGTCCGAATTGATCAATCGTCTCGGAATCACAAATTCGTCGTTTGCCATGCTTTACTCCCACTCAAAAGGACACTAAAAAGGTTTCAAAACCGCCAGCGCGACAACGAGGACCACAATAAGCGTTGTAACATGGCTAAATGTGCGAAAATACGCCGCGCTTCTGGTATTTTCGCCGCGTTGAAAATTCTTGCGCTGGCGCGACATCATACCGTGCAAACCGGCGAGCATGAGCACGAGTAGAATTTTGGTATGAAGCCACCCACTCGCCAGGCTCTCCGTTGCAACAATTAAAAGAATGCCCGAAACAAAAACCACAATCATACAAGGCATAAGCAGAAGCCGCATAAGATTGTATTCCATCTGTTGAAACACCGCATCTGTATCAGCAGAGGCATCGGCGTGATAGGCAAATAGCCGCGGCAAATACAAAATACCGACCATCCAGCCAATCATGGCAATGAGATGTACAACTTTTAGCCAAAGATAATATCCTATCAAGAAAGTCACAGTACTCTCCTCAATCGTAATTGCTGCTTTTGTGATCACCCATCAGGCGGCGCTGGCGCGTGGTCGCCTGCTCGATAATTTCGGGATCAAACTGAAACCGGTTGAGATAGGGCGGATATTTTTGCGTAATCATGCGTTTCGCATAGTGGACTTGAAGCAAATAGCGCGTTTTATCGCTGGTATTGGCCGTACCTCGATGCCAAACCTCACTGCGGAAAATGACCACATCGCCAGCATTGCACATAATGGATTTTTCAGTCTGCCCTTTCCATGCTGTATCGCCATTGGGGCTTCTACCCGAAAGGTGGCTACCGGGAATGAAATTGGTCGGACCAAGTTCTTCGGTAATGTCGTCGAGATAGAAATGTGCCGTAGTGATAAAAATGGGGATGCGCACCCGAGAATCCTCAAGTATATCTGCGGGCAGACTCAGGGGAAGCCAGTCAGTATGGAGATTCTGATCGGGACGACCGGGACCCGTCATCCATGCAGTCATGCCGATACAGTGGCAATCGTCGCCGTGTATGGCTTCAGCGACCTCAATCACACCGGGACGGTCGAGAAATTGTAAAAAATGAGCGTGCCGGTTAAATGCATTGTTGATGTGTTTATTGATAAAACCAATGTCTTCAGGACGCCCATCTTTGTCAAAACTTTCCGAAATCGGTGTAAGCGCGTCCATATAATCGCGGAGTTTTGCCACTTGATCGGACGTCAATACACCTGGCAGATACGCATAGCCATCGCGGTACAGAGCTTCGGTTTGCTCTGCAAGCGTATCGTAGGCGACAAGGGGAAGAGGATCAACCATATCAGGACTCCATAGCAATGTAGTTTGTAAGATCGCGCAGGGCGATTACTCTGTGTCCATTATCTGTGAGATGCTGCATACAGCGTTCAAAAAATGCGGGTTCGGTATGCACCCAGGGATGATCGAGGTCGGGTACTCCGTGAAAAGTAAGGACGGTAGCGCAACCATTTTGAGCCTGGTCGAGTGACCACAAGAAATCGTCGAAGTTCCAGTGCGGTCCCGACGCGCCTGTAGTTGGAATGAGAAGCGGATCGTGTTGCTCGGGATTATAGGCTGGGCCGCGACCACCTTCCCTGTCATAAGGATATTCGGGTACAGTGCCACGTCGGGCATAAGTAAAACCGCGTTCTTTGAGTACATCAACAGCTTCGGGAGTATTGGTGTAACCGGGGTAGCAAAATGTGGTGGGAATCGAGATACCGTAGTGGTTGCATTGGCGATCGATGTAGCGAATATCGGATAAAAGTTCCTCTCGTGATTGGCTGGCGACGCTTTTGTGTTGCCGTGTATGATTCCCAATTTCAAAGCCCAGATCGTGTAATTCGCGCACCTCTTCCCAGGTGAGATAGCGCGTTTTATCCGCGAGAAAGTTCAAGCCCTCAGTAATATAAAAAGTGGCATTGAACCCGCATTCGCGCAAGATCGGTGCGGCAAAGGTCTTTTGTGATTTGACACCGTCATCAAAGGTGAGAACAACGAGGCCATCTGGTATAGATACAGACATATTTTTCAATTAATAAGGCCAAACGCGCAATCCCTCACGCACGCAGTTGATCAAATCATCGGCGTGTTTGCTCGTCATAGGGAGAGAAACACAGCCACCTTGACGGATGACAATACCGTGGTTCAAAAGATAAAAGTAGAGCCAGCGGTGTTTTTCGCTGCTATCTCGTGCAGCCTGGCGATAGTTGGCAGGTGCCTGATCGAGAAAGTAGATGCGAAAAAGCGAACCAGCAGTGACAATAGTCACCGGAATATCGGCACTCTTGAAAGCATCTTTGAGACCAGCGGCAATATATTCGGTGAGCGAATCAATGTGGCGATATGCATCTGAGTCCATGGTTTTAAGAGTCATAAGACCAGCGATGGCCACAAGAGGATTGCCATTGTACGTACCAGATTGTGGGATAGCAGGTGATCCAGAAGTGGGATCATACAGCGCCATCACATCTTTGCGCCCACCAAAAGCACCAGCCGGAGTACCGCCAGCAATGACCTTCGCCAGGCAGGTCAAATCGGGCGTGATATTATACGCCGCCTGCGTGCCGCCTGACGTCATGCGAAAACTGACAATTTCGTCGAAAATAAGAAGAATATCGAGTTCCCGCGTCACATCGCGCAAAAGCGTGAGAAACTCGGGATCCGGCAGAGCCATACCCGCAGCAGTAGAAAGCGGGTCAATAATGACGCATGCGAGTTCTTCGGCGTGTTGACGAATGAGATGTTCACAAGCGCGCGCATTATTAAAGGGCAAAACGAGGACATTTTCAGCCGTCGCGGGTGCAAGACCGGCAGAAGAAAGCACCGAATGAGGCGCGCCTTCAGGACCGAGATCGGGAGTAACAGGGGGCACATAGCTTATGAGAGCCGGATCGTCAATACCGTGATACGCACCTTCAAATTTGGCGATTTTTTGACGCCCCGTAAAAGCACGAGCAACGCGCAGCGCATTACCCACAGACTCGGTACCAGAACTGCAAAAGCGCAAATGTTCGAGAGAGGGAACGCGCTCACGCAGAAGCTCTGCCCATTCGATTTCGAGTTGGGTAGGACCAAAAAAGGCCGTGCCACTATTGATGCGCTCGCGCAGGGCATCGCTCACAGCGGGATGGGCGTGACCGAGGATGAGGGCGGTGGCGTTGTTGACAAAGTCGAGACGGCGATTGCCATCGACATCATCGAT
>JAPPAB010000153.1 GCA_026705765.1 Gemmatimonadota bacterium | reverse complement strand
GAAGCGACGGGGATGAAACTCGCAATTATGGCGGATGCGGGCAAGAGCGATTGGGCTGAAGATATTCTGCCATCCAGCGAGAGTGTGGTCGATATGGTGCGCGTGGCGTGTTATGTCGAGCAAATTCCCGAGACTGTTGAAATGTTGCTCGATGCCCACGAGAAGGGGTATGAAACGAGTTGTAATATTATGGCGATTTCGAGAGTGCAAGATGTCGAGATTGATCAGGCGTTAGAAGTGTTGATGCAAACCCCTGTGGGCACGATTTGCGTGGTAGATAGTTTTGGTGCGCTGTATCGCGAACAGGTCGATATGCTGGTGCGAAAATACATGGAAGCGACCAAGGGTTCGGGTAAAGAGGTGGGCATTCACGCGCACAATAACCAGCAACTGGCATTTGCCAATACTATTGAGGCTATTATTCTGGGAGCCAATCGGATTGACGCTACAGTGGATGGATTGGGTCGCGGTGCGGGCAATTGTCCCATGGAATTGTTGCTCGGTTTTTTGCGGAATCCCAAGTTTAAGATCCGTCCCGTCTATAAGTTGCTGGAAGATCATTTTGTCAAGTTGCGTAGCGAAATGACTTGGGGCCCTCTGGTTCCCTATAACATCACGGGCCAGCACAACCAGCATCCCCGCGAGGCAATGGCATTGCTCGATGGTGATGATCGCGATCAGTATCTGGCATTTTACGATCGCGTGGTTGGAGATATTTAAGGGGATATACAATATGGCTGTAAATGCGAGTGATTTGCCCGATGCGCGCGGGCATTTTGGGCCTTATGGTGGGCAGTATGTGCCCGAGACGCTTATGGCGCTGTTGGAAGACCTGGAGGCGGCTTATTGGCAGGCAAAGCGCGATCCCGAGTTTTGGGCTGAACTGGATCGATATCTGGGCGAGTACGTCGGGCGGCCCACGCCGCTTTATTTTGCCGAGCGGTTGACAGAAGAACTCGGCGGGCCTAAAATTTATCTCAAGCGCGAGGATCTCGCCCATACGGGGGCGCATAAAATCAATCACGCTATGGGACAGATTTTGCTCGCCAACCGAATGGGCAAAACGCGGATTATTGCCGAGACTGGTGCTGGGCAACACGGCGTGGCAACGGCAACTGTGGCGGCGATGTTTGGTCTCAAATGCGAAATTTACATGGGTGTTGAAGATATGGAACGGCAAGCGCTCAATGTGTTCCGCATGCGACTCCTGGGTGCGAAAGTTACGGGTGTCCATTCGGGTAGCAAAACCCTGAAGGATGCGATCAACGAGGCCATCCGCGATTGGGTGACCAATGTGGAGGATACGTTTTACATTTTTGGTTCGGTTTTGGGACCGCACCCGTATCCGATGATCGTGCGCGATTTTCAGCGGGTTATTGGCGTTGAAGCTCGCGCTCAAATTTTGGAGAGAGAAGGCCGATTGCCCGATGTACTCGTCGCCTGTGTGGGCGGGGGTAGCAATTCTATCGGGTTGTTTCACGCTTTTTTAGATGATGCCGATGTGCAGATGATCGGTGTGGAGGCCGGCGGGCACGGTATCGAGTCTGGCGAGCACGCTGCGCGGTTTAATGGTGGCGATTTGGGGGTTTTGCACGGTGCGCGCATTTATGTGTTGCAAGATGATGATGGGCAAATCGCATTGACGCATTCGGTGTCGGCTGGTCTCGATTATTCGGGCGTGGGGCCAGAGCATTGTTATTTGCGAGATATGGCGCGTACGGCTTATACGTATGCGACGGATGAGGAAGCGCTCAGTGCTTTTGAGTTGCTCAGTCATACCGAAGGGATTATTCCCGCACTGGAGAGTTCACACGCTATTGCCCATGTTTGCAAGTTGGCACCCGAGATGAGTCGAGATCAGATTGTGGTGGTCAATTTATCGGGACGCGGGGACAAAGATGTGCAGCAAGCGGCGCGGTTTATCGAAGGAGTGAGATGATGCGGATTGGACAGCGGTTTGAAGATTTGAGAAAAGTGGGGAGGACGGGATTTGTCGCGTATATTACTGCGGGCGATCCGGACTTAAATACCACGCATCAGGTGGTGTTGGAACTGGATCGGCGAGGTGTGGATGTCCTGGAACTGGGTGTTCCCTTTTCAGATCCTCTGGCCGATGGTCCCGTGATTCAGGAGGCGTCGCAACGCGCTTTGGCCGCTGGTGCAACGCTCGAGGGCGTGTTGTCTATGGTTGCAGATGTGCGGACTGAGACCGAAATACCCATTGTGCTGTTTACGTATTATAATCCGATTCATCGCTACGGTGTGGAGCGCTTTGTAAAACGCGCCGCAGATGTGGGGGTGGATGGTGTTCTGATGCTGGATCTGCCTCCGGAAGAGGGCAGCGATTACAAGGCACAGATGGATGTGCATGGGCTGGATACGATTTTTCTCGTGACACCGACTACACGCGATGATCGGATGAGGCTGATTGCATCGCATACGAGGGGTTTTGTCTATTATGTGTCGCGTACCGGGGTGACGGGAGAGCGCGATTCTCTGGCCGATGAAATTCAAAACAAGGTGTCTGCGATATGCCAGTACACAGATATGCCCATTGCCGTTGGATTTGGTATTTCAACGCCCGAGCATGTGTCGGAAATTGCGCGGTATGCCGATGCGGTTGTGGTTGGTAGTGCGATTGTGCGTCGTATTGGCGAGTACCAGGGCGATGCCGGTCTGGTTTCAAAGGTGGGTGCTTTTGTCGGGTCTTTGATCGGCCCTTTGAGAGAAGGTGTGTAGGTTATGGAGAAGGATCTGGATTTCTGGCGCGAGAAAATCGATGCTTTAGATGATCAGATTCTCGAGTTGCTCAATGAGCGTGCCCGGTATGCGCTGTCTGTGGGAAAAATTAAGCGTGCCGAGGGTTTGCCCTTGCATGCCCCTGAACGAGAAACCCTGATTCTCAACCGCATTCGCGAGTTGAATGGCGGTCCTTTGAGTCACGAAGCAGCGCAACGCATTTTTAGACAGATTATCGATGAGTCACTGCGGTTGGAAGAAGATCACTCAGATTCAGAGTCTTAAAAAAGGTACTATTATGAGTTTCAAACAGATTCAGCCCATTCCCAGTGCAGAAAAAATCCAGGATGTTTTGCCGCTACCCGATGATTTGAAGGCTAAGAAAGAAGAACGCGATGCCGAGATTCGGGCTATTTTTGAGCGCAAGAGCGATAAGTTTTTGTTGGTTATTGGTCCGTGCTCGGCTCACAATGTCGATGCGGTGTGCGAATATGTGAATCGCCTGGCGCGGCTCCAAGAGCAGGTGATGGACAAGCTGGTGCTCGTGCCGCGGATTTATACCAATAAGCCGCGCACGACTGGCGAAGGGTATAAGGGCATGGCCCATCAGCCCGACCCTGAAGGTATGCCCGATATGGTTGTTGGGATTAAGACCATTCGGCAGATGCAGATTCGCGCTTTTCGCGAGTCGCATTTGACGGCGGCGGATGAGATGCTCTATCCTTCGAATTTGCCTTATGTGGAGGATTTGCTGAGTTATATTGCCGTGGGGGCGCGGTCTGTTGAAAATCAGAATCATCGCCTGACTATTAGCGGCGTCGATGTGCCTGCGGGGATGAAAAATCCAACGGGTGGCGATCTGGATGTGATGTTCAATGCCATTTATGCCGCGCAAATTCCGCATGTATTTTTTCACAATGGCTGGGAGGTCGGCACGTCGGGCAATCCGCTGACGCATGCGGTGTTGCGCGGGATGTCGTATAATGGGCGAAGCATACCCAATTATCACTACGAAGATTTGATGCATGTTGCCGAGGAATATCTGGCGCGCAAGTTGGGCAATCCGACGATTATTGTGGATACCAATCACAATAATTCAGATAAAACGTTTTCCGAACAGCCGCGCATTGGTCTGGAGGTGATGCGCAGCCGCCGCCATTCCGCGCTGCTTCACAATGTGGTGCGTGGGTTGATGGTGGAGAGTTATCTGGAAGAGGGCGCGCAAAAACCCGAAGAGGGGATATTTGGGAAATCCATCACTGACCCGTGCTTGGGGTGGGAAGATACGGAAGTGTTTGTGAAGGACCTGGCGGGTCTGGTTTAGTATTTTATATCGTATCAGGTTATTTGTATGAACGATCCTCCGTTTACAGATGCCGCGATTGCCATTGTGGGTGTGGGGTTGATTGGTGGGTCGCTGGGGTTGGCGTTTAAGCGACTGGGAATTGGGCGCGAGATTATTGGTATTAGTCGCGCAGAGACCCTGCGAGAAGCCCATGCGCTTGATGTGATCGACAGTGGCTATGAATACGACGCGATGGACAATGGCGTAAAGCGGTCAGATCTGGTATTTTTGTGTTCGCCCATTGTGCGTATTCTGGAGCAGTTGCCTGCGGTTGTGCGAGCGGCCTCGCCGGGTTGTATTATTACAGATGTGGGTAGCACAAAGGGCGCGATTGTCGCCTGTGCAGAACGGGTTGCGCGTGAAGATGTACATTTTGTGGGCGGGCATCCTATGGCGGGGTCAGAAAAGAGCGGCGTGGGCGCAGCCGATCCTTTTTTGTTTGAAAACGCGCTTTATGTGCTTACGCCCGCAAGCGGTGTTTCCGACGAAATTGTGGATGCGCTTGCAGCACTGGTGCAATGCATTGGTGCGCGTTCTATGCGTATGGAGGCCGAAACCCATGATCGGGTCGCTGCGACGGTGAGTCATTTGCCGCAGATGATGGCTACCACGCTCGTGGGATTGGTGGGCAGGCTCAATGAGGCCGATGGCCTTCCCTTGCAAATGGCAGCGGGTGGGTTCCGCGATTTGACGCGTATTGCCTCCAGTCCGTTTGCGATGTGGCGGGATATTTGTCAGACGAATGCCGGTCCTATTCGCGAGATGATCGATGCGTATCTCGACGCGCTTGTGGCGATACGAGATAAGGTGGATCGGGAAGCGTTATCAGAAGATTTTGATTATGCCAATCGCATTCGCGGGGAGATTCCCAGAGATTCCAAGGGGTTTTTGCATCCGCTTCACGAAATTTTGCTGGTGGTAGAAGACAAACCCGGTGTGATTGCCGATGTTGCCTCGCGTTTATCTGCTGAAGGAATTAATATTGAAGATATCGAGGTGTTGAAGGTACGCGAAGGCGAAGGGGGGACGATTCGGATGGGGTTTGGGCAGGAGGAGGAAGCCGACCGGTCTGTCGGTATTTTGCGAGATGCGGGTTACCAAGTGCGGTTGCGTTAGAGGGGTAAGTATGTATGAGGTAAAGGAAGCGCGTGGGCTTATTGGAGAATGCGATGTGCCGGGGGATCCCGAGACCACGCTTTATTTGCTCGGTGCTGCGGCGATGTTATCGCAGTCGGATTTGACCCTTCACTGCGTGGGTGATGATTGGAAGACCCGCCGCGCATTGGATTTGTTGCGGCGGTTGAATGCACAATTGGATATTCAGGTGACGCGATCAAAGTCAAAAGTGACGCGTACGGTTAAAGTTCAGGGGTCTGAATTGCGGCGCACGCGCATAGGGGGCGAGCAGACCGATCTATTTATTTGTGAAGTGCCTTTTCTCGCTGTGATGGGTACGCAAGCCGCGGGCGAAACGGTTATTCGAGATGGTGAGGGCTTGCGCCAGGGAGAGGTTGACCGCCTATCACTGACGATTCAAAATTTGCGTCAAATGGGGGCTAAGGTAGGCGAAATGCCCGATGGCCTGGTGGTGCAAGGACCTGTGCGCCTTGAGGGCATAGAGGTCGATGCTGGCGGCGATGCCCTCACGGGATTGGCCTTTGCTCTGGCGGGATTGGTAGCCGCGGGCGAAACTCGGGTGTCAAATACGGGCGATATGTGCCGAGATTTTGCCGGGTTATTCGATTGTTTATCTACTGTTGTTCAACCAAAAGAGGGAAAATATGAAGATACTTTTTAAGCTCGCGCTATTTGCGATTTTGATGATCCTGGGCGGTGTGGCATTTATACGCTATACATACAACTGCTCGTGGAAGGAGAGTTTTGATATTGCTGACGAGTTTGTAAATGATTTGCTGGATGGCAGTCGAAGGTCTTGATGAATATTCGCGCAACAAGTCAGGTGCTGGGCGTTATTGGCGACCCGGTGGCTCATTCGTTTTCTCCCGATATGCACAATGCTGCAATCGCCGCATTAGATGTGGATTATTGTTATGTGGCTTTTCACGTGTTGCCCGACCGCGTGGGCGAGGCGATGAAGGGGTTGCGCGGGCTGAATATGCGCGGGTTAAATGTGACTATTCCGCACAAGCTGGCGGTGATGGAACACCTGGACCGCATTTCAGAAGAAGCACTGGCCGTGGGTGCGGTCAATACTATTTCGCGCGAAGACGATGAACTGGTCGGATACAATACGGATGTCTATGGCGTCTTGACGGCATTGCGCGATATTGCGGGGATTGTGACATTTCCCGCGCATTGCGTGGTGCTCGGCGCAGGTGGGGCGGCCCGCGCTGTGACGTATGCGCTGGGGACGCAAGATGGGGTGCAGCGGGTGACGATTTTGAATCGCACGGTCGGGCGAGCCGAGGCTCTGGCGGTGGATATGGAAAAAATAACTGGTACAAAAATGGATGTGGGTGCGCTGGATGCCGATGCGCAATGCAGGGCGTTTGCCGATGCGGGCGTGGTTGTGAATACCACTTCGCTGGGGATGTATCCCGAGGTCAATGCCTCGCCCCTTGCCGATGTGCGCGCTGTCCATCCGGATCTGGTGCTTTACGATACGGTGTTCAATCCGCTGGATACGCAGTTGATGCGCGCGTTTCAATCGGTTGGAGCACCGGCCTTTGGGGGGCTGGATATGCTGGTTTTTCAAGGGGCGCGGTCTTTTGCGATCTGGACAGGTGTTGAGCCACCGACTGATGTGATGAAAGATGTTGTTGTCAAACGGGTGGGGAATTCAATTAAGAATTAGGAATTAAGAATTAAGAATTGTCCCCGCCGCCCAAAACCACTGCGAGCTTTGACGTTGATGAAATGTGAACACAGGCATAGCCCTGAAGCCCCTGCGGGTATCGCGCGCGATGTGTTGCCCGAACCAGAAGCCAAGCGCGCTTTTGTGCGACAGATGTTTGACGGGATTGCCCGTAGATACGATTTGCTCAACCACCTGTTGAGTCTGGGCATTGATATTTTGTGGCGAAAAAAGACGATTGACCGATTGCAACCCGAGCCTAAGTGGCGAATTTTGGATCTGGCTACGGGCACGGGTGATTTAGGGTTTGAATGCGGCAAGCGCGCTGGCGATATTCAGGTGATCGGCGTCGATCCTTCGGTGCCAATGTTGCGTGAGGGTATAAAAAAAAATGAGTCGCGAGCAAATCCGGTCGCATTTCTGTGTGGCGATGGGGAGTGTCTTCCCTTTGGTGAGGGGATATTTGACGGCGTGACAATCGGATTTGGCATTCGCAATGTGGCCGAGTTGGAAACGGCCCTGAGCGAGATGTGCCGCGTGCTCAAGGTGGGTGGGCGCGTGGCTGTGCTGGAGT
The DNA here is from genome assembly GCA_026705765.1 of Gemmatimonadota bacterium. Taxonomy (NCBI): domain Bacteria; kingdom Pseudomonadati; phylum Gemmatimonadota; species Gemmatimonadota bacterium. Next base: position 25,888 of record JAPPAB010000153.1, on the reverse strand, counting down.
TTTCAAGGCCGCGAACCCCTGTGTTCCGCGGCCTTTATAATTTTTATTTTCAGCGTATTTTGCCCCGTATTGGGCACATGGTTTCTCGCGATCCGAATGCCTACCGCTATTTGTATGAATCTGTGATGCGTTTTCCCGAAGGTGATGATTTTTGCAGGCGGTTATTCGATGCGGGATTTGTCGATATACAGGCGGTTCGGTTGAGTTTTGGGATTGCAACCATTTATCTGGCGTCGAAATCGTAACATGTCTTTGACACTTATAAAAATCGTGTTAATTCTCGCTCCCGTTTTATTGGGCGCGTCTATTGTAGCCTATTGGCGACTGCGGCGTCATGTGTCCAGTGCACAGGAGCCTGTGGTGGTTTTTTTGCAGAAGCGATGGGATGTGCTTTTGATTGTGACGGGGGGTATTGTGCTGTTTCGGGGGGCTGCGATCTCAGATGGCGTGGGATTTGTGCCGCAATTGTTCGGTTTTTTGCTTTCTATCGAGTTTTTTTATATCGCGTATGCTACCATTCGCGTGACCATGAGCACGCGCGGATTGCTGATGGGCATGCGCTACATGCCCTGGCAGCGTTTTTCGAGATATGTGTGGCGCACAGAGCGCGATTTGGAACTCATTGCTCAACGAAAGAGCTATCGGTTTCGCGTGCCTGTGCAAGTGAAGGCCGATGTACAGAAAATTCTGGATTTGGATATTTTGAAATAGGAGAGGGCTGGGGAAGAGGTCCTTGAGATATTGGAGGTATTTTGTGGTCAATCCGTTTGTCGAAGAAATTGCATTGCAGGTGTCAAAAGCAACTGAGATGTCTTGTGGTGATGTGAAGGAACTGATTGAGACACCGCCAAAACCCGAGATGGGCGATTATGCTTTCCCGTGTTTTACGTTGGCCAAAATTTTTCGCAAAGCACCCCATCTGATTGCCGAAGAACTATCTGCACAAATTGCGACGGGTAATCGAATTTCAGAGGTGCGTCCAGCAGGTCCCTATCTCAATTTTTTTGTGCCAAAGACCAATTTGGTTGGCGAAACTCTCTCTGCAATTCTCGAACAGGGTGAGGATTACGGGTGCGGGGATCACGGTGCGGGAAAGACGGTTGTGATCGATTTTTCGCATCCCAATATTGCCAAGCCATTTGGCATTCACCATCTGCGGTCAACGGTGATTGGCAATGCCTTGCGAAATATTTATCGGGCTTTGGGCTATGAAGTGGTTGGGATAAATCATCTGGGCGATTGGGGGTCTCAGTTTGCGAAATTGATTCTGGCGTGGAATTACTGGGGTGAGGGCGAATTGACGGCGGATATTACCATCCAGAAGTTGTTGGAACTCTATGTTCGCATTAATGAGGAGATTGAAGACAATCCCAAACTCGAACAAGAAGCCCGCGATTGGTTTCGCCGCCTCGAAGATGGCGATGAAGAAGCCGTGCGGATGTGGCAGGTGTGCGTGGATGTGAGTTTTAAGGAGTTTGATCGCGTTTACGATATGCTGGGTATTGGGTTTGAGTCGATTGCTGGCGAGAGTTTTTATCAGGATAAGATGCCCGCGACATTGGACCGATTGCGAGCAAAGGGGTTGCTGACCGAGAGTGAAGGCGCGACTATTGTGGATTTGGAAAAATGGGATATGCCGCCTTTGATTGCATTGCGTAGCGACGATGCGACATTGTACGGTACGCGCGATTTGGCCGCGCTGGAGTATCGGTGGGAAACATATCGCTTTGAAAAATTGCTCTATGTGGTGGATGTGGCGCAATCGCTGTATTTTCGACAGTTGTTTCAGGTGTTGGAATTGATGGAATACGATTGGCGAGAAAAATGCGCGCATGTGCAATTTGGGCGACTGCGATTCAAAGATGGTAGTGGAGCCTCAACGCGCAGGGGCAATGTGGTTTTTTTGGAAGATGTGCTGAATCGCGCGATTGAGTTGACGCGAAAAATTATTGCCGATAAGAATCCCGATTTGCCCAATAGTGATCAGATTGCACGAGATGTGGGCATTGGTGCGATTATTTTTGCGGATCTGGATTCCAAACGGACGCGCGATATTGTGTTTGATTGGGACGAGGTTTTAAATTTCAACGGCGAAACCGGTCCCTATTTGCAATATACCCACGCGCGATATTGCAGTGTGTTGCGGCGTTATGACGGCACTTTGCCGCCGCGGGATATCGATTTCGCGTTGTTAAATGAGCCAGAAGCCATTGAGGTCGTCAAATGTCTTGCGCGATTTCCAGGGCAGATTCAAAAGGCTGCGGACGAATACGAACCTTCTGTCGTGACAACGCTTATGATTGAATTGTGTACGGTCGCCAATCGGTTTTACAATGCCCATCAGGTTATTTCTAAACAGGCGGATTTGACGGCTGCCCGCGTTGCTCTGGTCTATGCGATTAAGACGGTGCTGACATCGGGCCTAACTTTGCTGGGGATGAAAACACCAGAACAGATGTGATACCGTATAGTGGAAGAGCACTGTGTTTGATTTACCTGATAAACCCATATTTCTCACCGGTTTTATGGCTACTGGGAAAACCAGAGTTGGGCGTATTTTGGCCGGGTGGTTGAAGCGGACCTTTGTCGATACAGATGAATTGCTGGTCGATGCTGCTGGGAAAACTATTCCCGAGATTTTTGAACAAGATGGTGAAACCGCGTTTCGCCAGTTGGAACACCAGGCAGTTATCGTGGCATCGAAGATGGACAATGTGGTCGTGTCGCTCGGCGGTGGTGCGATCACGCAGGAGCGAAATTGGGAGGTTATTCGCAAATCCGGCGTGTGTCTTTGTTTTCGCGCTTCTGTCGATACGATTTTTGAACGGGTCAGTCGCAAGCGCGATGAGAGACCCTTGCTGGCCGGGCTGGACGATGAGGGTTTGAAAAACAAAATTGAGGTGATGATGGCAGAGCGAGAGCGTTTTTATGCGCGTGCAGATGCGTTTGCAACCTCGACAAATGATCGCTCGCCCGAAGATACAGCAGAGACAGCTTTGCTCGAATTACAGCGCGTTCTGGATCAGGATTGACAAGATTTTCAGGATACCACAGGATACCCCACACCCCAGTTTTTGGGTGGTGGAGTATGGGTATCCTGAACATCCTTAACATCCTTAAATCCTTACATCCTGATTGGGATTGATAATGGAAACGGTGACGGTTGATTTAGATGATCGAAGTTACGATATTTTAATCGGTCGCGATTGTTTGCGCGATTTGGGCGATTTGTATGCGGAACGCGGGTTGGGAGAAACAGCGGCGATTGTGACCAATCCGACAGTTGCCGCGCTCTATCTCGATGCGGTTCAACAGAGTCTCGTGCGTGCCGGTGTGAAGGTTGTGGTCGTCACTGTGCCCGATGGCGAGCAATACAAGACGCTTGAGACGGCCTCGCAGATCTACGGCAATTTGATCTCTGCGGGATTGGATCGCAAATCCTGTGTTGTGACATTGGGCGGTGGTGTGGTCGGCGATATGGCTGGTTTTGTCGCTGCGACGTATTTGAGGGGGGTTGATTTTGTGCAGGTGCCCACGACGCTGGAAGCGCAGGTCGATGCCAGTGTGGGGGGTAAAACAGCTGTGGATCACGTTTTGGGAAAGAACATGATCGGCGCTTTTCACCAGCCGCAGATGGTGTTGATCGATACGGCGACACTCGATACTTTACCCGGGCGCGAAGTGCGGGCGGGTATGGCAGAGGTGATCAAGCACGGGATTATACGCGATCCCGGTCTGGTGGCGTTTTTGGAAGATCACATTGAGGGCGCGGCAAGTTTAAGCTTGCCTGCGGATCAGATCAATTGGCTCGTCGCTCAACAGTGTCGCATCAAGGCGGGTGTTGTGGCTGCCGATGAAACCGAGAAGGGCTTGCGCGAAGTTTTGAATTACGGCCATACGGTGGGACACGCGCTGGAAGTGGTGACGCATTACGATTATTACAAACACGGCGAGGCGGTGTGTTTGGGGATGCTGGCCGCGGGGTATATCGCTGTGGAAAAGGGGATGTGGTCGCGGGATGCGTTTGAGCGGCAAAATGCGCTTATTGCCCGCCTGGGCATTCCCAAAGGCGTGCCTGATTTGAAGGTCGCTGAGGTGTTGGCGCGGATGGCAAGCGATAAGAAAGCGCGGGACGGTGTCATCCGCTTTGTGTTGCCGGAGCGGATCGGGAAAATTGTGCCGCGAGATGATGTGACGCGCGAAGAAATCATTGCGGGAATTCAATATATGCAGAATCTGGCGTTGGGATAGGAGATTTTTATGAGCGAAGATATTGGCCACGAATGCGGCGTGGCAGCCCTTTACTGGCTCAGGAAAAACGGCGATGCCGATGGTTTTGAAAATGTTGCAGCACTTATGCCGAGTATGTTGCTCGACCTTCAAAACAGGGGGCAACTCGCCGCGGGGTATTGCTCCTATCACCCCAATCGCGATCACCTTTTGCGTACTTTTAAAGATCTGGGCGGCGTTACCGAAGCTTTTCGCATGTCGCATCCAGGCAAATTCCAGTCTATTATCAACCAATATGCGGGAATTGCTGCGATTGGACATACGCGCTATGCCACGAGTGGCGAAGACGATGTGCGATATGCACAGCCTTTTGAGCGACAGCACGGGCGTATTTGGAAGTGGTTTAGTCTGGCTTTTAATGGGAATCTGGCCAATTACACGCTGTTGCGCGAACGCCTGTTGTCCAAGCAGGGGTATCACTTTACCCTCAATATCGATACCGAAATCATCATGCATACGCTGGCGTATCGGTTGAAGGGTGAAAATCCACCCGATTTGGCCGATGTAATGCGTTCGCTTTCCCGCGATTTTGACGGTGCTTATAATATCGCATTTCTCGATGCCTCGGGGCGCATGTTCGTCTCGCGCGATCCGCTCGGTTTGCATCCCATGTGCTGGGGGGTGAAAGGCCGTCTCTTTGCCGCTGCCAATGAATCAACGGCTCTTTCCAATCTCGGTTTTAGCGATATCAAATGGCTCAAACCTGGAGAAATGGTGATTGTCGAGAATGGCGATTTGCGCGTTGCGCGTTATACGGAACCGAAAAAAACGGCCCGCTGCTTTTTTGAATGGGTTTATTTTTCCAATGTTGCCAGTGAAATTGACGGCCTCAGTGTTTATACTTCTCGCGCTGAGGCCGGTCGTATTTTGGCCGAGAAAGAAAACCAGAAGATCGACGATTCGTGTGTGGTTGTGCCCGTTCCCGATACGGCCAAAGCAGCGGCCGATGCCTATGCCCACCACCTGAAGATGCCCTGTATGGAAGGGGTGATCCGCAATCGCTATGTGGGGCGCACGTTTATTCAGCCCAAAACCACCCGCTCGCAGAGTGCTAAAAGCAAGTACACGTCATTGGCTTCTGTTTTATCGGGCAAGCGCGTTTTTCTCGTGGAAGATTCTATTGTGCGCTCTCTCACGCTTCGCACCCTTGCCCATCAGGTGCGAGATATTGGTGGCGCGACCGAGGTACATGTGCGCGTGGCCTGTCCGCCCATTGTTGCGCCGTGTTTTTACGGCATTGATATGACGACTTTGGACGAACTCTTTGCTCCCGAACACGTTCCGGTGCGATACCGCGGTATGCCCAGCGCACAAACGCTAAAGAAAATGGCTATCGATCTCGATGTCGATAGCTTGAGGTACCTCGATGTTCCCGATCTGGGGTCCAGCATTGGGTGTGAAACAGATACCCTGTGTTTGGGATGTGTCACGGGCAAATATCCCACAACATGGGGCAATCGCCTCATTCGCGAGGCTCGCAAACACCCCGAGACTGTTGGCCGTCTCTACGGGTGATCGTGGCGAGACTCACCGCTCGCCAAATCGCGCTTCGAGATTGCGCAATCCTTTATTATTTCCCAAAATTGTCAATCGATCATCTTCTCGTAGCACGGTATCTCCGCGAGGGATTACCATGCGCCCGCCGCGGCGCAACATTGCCACGAGACAGCCTTCTGGAAAATCCGTCTCGCGCAGCGCACGGCCAATGAGGTCGGCGGTTGCGTGATCGCGATGCAATGTCAATAATAAAAAGGCTTCGTCGCGCAACAGGACTTCTTTTAACTCGACTTCATCGCTGGCAGAGTGCCATTCGCGCAAGAAGTTTTCATCGTCTGCACGCCGCGCAATTTGTGCCAGAATACGCAGGTGCTGTGAGGGGTCGTGCTCTGGGCTGAATAAGAAAAAGAGCGCGGTTAGCTGCGTTTCTACCTCGTGCCCGGTCAGTGAATCTGTAAACTGGATGTGAATGCCCGGCAGTGATCGCACGAGGACCATTTCGCAGTGTTCAATTCCATCAATCCGCAGATGTGGCAATCCCACGCCGTGCGTCACGGGTGTTGCGCCAATATGTGTGCGGTCCAGCAATTGTTTTTCGATTTCATCGATGGTATGCGGCACCCGACCCGCGAGCCAGTCCGCTACCTGCCGCACGACCTCCTCAAATTCGGCCGGACGATCCAGATCGATGACCAGACTTCGTGCGGCGATCTCTTCGAAGGGGTCTTCGTCGCGCAATCCCTTTTCTTTCAATATGCCCCGCAGTTCGGCATCCAGTCCGGTGTATCGCTTTTGTCCCCAGCGTTCAAACATGTGATAAATCGCACCATCGCGGGTGACTTTGTCTCGGGCAAATTTAAAGTACCAGATCGTTCCCAGGAGGATCAACGCGACAGAAAATAGGGATGGTAACCAGCCCATCTGGACAATTAACACACACGAAGATACTATGCCGAATAACTGCATCCACGGATATAGCGGCGAATGATATCCCGAGTCGTAGGAGTCCAACCCGCTTTCGCGCATGACAATTACAGCCAGGCACAACAGCGCGAACATCAATAATTGAAACGCACTGGCCAATTTTGCAATTTTGGTTGGATCGAGAAAGATGAGAATTAAAACAATTACGCCCGTGGTCACCAATACTCCTTGAACGGGTGCGCCTTTTGCATTCAAATGCTGAAAAAGGCTCGGCATCATGTGGTCGCGGCTCATTGCCAGAGGGTAGCGAGAAGACGAAAGCATTCCTGCATTGGCGACCGATGTAAAGGCGAGGAGGGCTGCCAGGGAGATGATTATCGCGCCCCAGTCGCCAAATACGGCTTTGGCTGCTGAGGCGGCGGGGGTCAAATCTCCAACCAGTTGTTCGAGCGGCAATACACCGACCATGACGCCCGTGCCGAGCGCATATACCAGAACTGCTGTGATCAATGATAAGATGACGCCCAGAGGCAAATTGCGCTCGGGATGTTTTATTTCTTCAGATAAACTCGCGACTTTTGTCACGCCGATATAACTGATATAGACCAGCCCTGCTGTGGATAAAATTGTGTGGGTATCTACCTCGAATATGGCGGGCAATCGCGCGCGTTCAATATTGGGTACGCCCCCTCCGATAAATATCCCCAGGATCATCAACAAACCCAGCACCAGTGCTATCTGAAAACCACCGCTTTTCTCTGTGCCCAGCAGGTTCAATATACCCAGGGCAATGGCAATGGTGACAGCTACTGGAATTATTGGTAACTCGGGTACATAAAGCGCGATATACGCCCCCATGCCCACGAGCGCGAATGATACTTTTAATACGAGTGCCAGCCAGGTGCCAATGCCTCCAAGCGTGCCCATCCACGGTCCGAGTGACCGGTCCAGAAAATAATACACGCCACCTGCACGGGGCATGGCAGTTGCCAGTTCAATAACGCTGAACATCGCCGGTACGAGTGGAACAGCGGCGACAATATAGGCCAGCACAATGGCCGCACCCGCCTGTTCAGCAGCCAGTCCCGGCAATAAAAAGAATCCCGCGCTCAGAGTAGCACCCGTTGAGATTGCATAAACACCGAGTAAACCGATTTCTTTTTTTAGTTTTGTGGTTCTCATACTTTTATGTGCTTTCTATCTCGACTCTGACATTTCGGCCTTCGGGCGTAAAAGCTACCAGTGTTATATCGCCATCTCGATAATATGTGCCATCCCGAAAGGCCGCTTTTGTCAACGCGGGTGTCAGGGGGTTGCCGTTTATTTTTACGCCTGCAACTGTTATTTCGCGCAATCGCAATGTGAATTCGGGCACCTGTACGGGCAAATTGAGTGTTATTATTTGGTCTTCTATCTTTATATCAGCCATTTCGCGCGCGATTGCATAGTTGGTAATTTCACTGCATTTGCGCCATTGCGATTTCTCGCCATTGGGGTCGCGTTCTTTGAGCCGCCGCACAATGGTCTGAAATGCCCGAAATCCGCGGCGGTCCTCATTGTGTATTCCGTAAAATCCCTGCCAATGGCTGATCATCACGGCAGGGTCGCCCGCGTCGATGACTTCGGGCAAACGCCCACCCTGAAGATCCGATGTGATGTAATAATCTACATCTACTTCGCCATATCCGGTCCACGATCCCGTGCGATCACCTGTCGCTGCGATCACTTCACCCATTGCTTCGCCGCGTTCGGGTTTGGGATACCACACCGGGCAATCTACCGGACCGCTGGACGATACGCGCTTAAACAGGTAGGGTGTTGGATTGCCCGTTACGCTCCGCACGGCGTTTTCCGCACATTTTGCATAGAAGTCTATTGGATTGCCAAATCCTCCCGGGCTTGTGACGCCGGCAGGTGTTAATCCCACATTGTGCAAGATCTCACACGCCAGCGCGATATAATTTGTCACCCGCTCTTCTTCGTCGGTCGGTAGATTGTTCCATCCCCATTGTTCCCACAAGTTTGGATCAACAGGTTGCAATGTTTCCAGATCTACCACAAAGGTGTGTGTGATCATTTCCGGGGTGATGTCGTAGTTGGGCATAATCAGTTCTCGACACATCGCCAACCAGCTTTCCTGCTGTGCTTTGGAGAACAAGGGGAGTCCGTGATCTACTCGCCCAAGCGCGGCGGGACACGGTACCACGCTGAATTTGCCCTTTACGTCGTGTTCCAGACAGAATTCGGCAAAGTCGCGGGTGAACGATTCTGGATGTACTACGGGCACATCTTCCCAGCGATAATCCGTGCCATCTACAGCCTGGCGGTCTCGCATAAAAAAATAGTTCAGATTTACCAGTACGGTTGAGTCATCAAAAATGATCGATATCGGCACGCGATCCAGGGCGTGTCTGTTGATTTCAACGCGCATAAAATGCTCCAGTTTTTAAGGGTGGGCTTGAGGAGTGAGAAGATACCACAATTTTACACGTCTCACAATCCCCAATCATGTTGCTATCCAGAAATTCTTGCATTATCATGACGAATTGTGTACAACTGCGTAGCAGTTCATCAAAAATTACAGGAGACTTAAATATGGCAGCCGAAATGTATGCAGGCGCAGAATGGGATCCGGAGAATCCGCGCATGCACATTGGTACACAGCGTTTTTCCACGTCGGATGAGCATCTCGAATTTCTCGCGCGGTGTGGCGTTACAAATATGGCGCTCAACGATGCCAGAGAAATTACGCCAGATCCGAGTCGCGGGTGGACAGTGGAAGAGATTGTAGAAAAACAAGAAAAAGCCGCAAAACACGGTATTACTGTGGAGATGGTGGCATTGCCGGTGCAACACCTGAATGTCGATGGCAGTTTTGTGCCCGAGTTTATGCGAGGCAATAGGAAAGACGGGGAAAAGGAAATCGAGATCGCCTGCGATATGGTGCGCGCTGCCGCAGATGCGGGTATTCCCGCGCTGAAGTATTTTCTGTGCGAGATGGAAAATCAACGCACGGAAAGCGTTCCGCTGGGGCGGGGGGACGTGCGCTATTCCACATGGGATTTGTCTAAGGCAGATGCAGATGCGCCGCGGTATGATGAACCGGTTACGGCGGAACAGAATTGGGAAAATATTACGTTCTTTTTGGAGCGCATTATTCCCGTTGCCACCGAATGCAAAGTGCGTATGGCCTGTCACCCGTGCGACCCCTGGTTGCCGCCGGGTTACAAAGGTGTTGATCGCGTGCTGGGTGGATACGATGGGTTCAAGGGGTTTATCGATATTTGCCCAAGTCCTTATCACGGCCTCAATCTGTGCCTCGGTTGTATGGCAGAGAGCGTTGTGGATCCGCGAAATGAGGTGGCCGATATTATCCGCTATTTTGGGCAGCGAAAAAAAATTCACCTCATCCACTTCCGCAATATCACGGGTGGACGCAACAAGTTTCAGGAGGTTTATCCCGATGAGGGCGATATGAATATGTTTGTGCTGATGAAAGCGCTCAAGGAAGTGGGTTATCCGCACATGATTGTTCCCGATCACGCGCCCGGACACGAAGCACAAGGGCATTTCGAACAGGCATTTGCCTTTCAATTTGGCTTTATCAAAGCGCTGCTTCAGGCGGTTGAGTTAGATACAGAATAGGAGTGATACCCTTGAGCTATTCGATTCGAGAGGTTCGAGAGGCGTTGGGGACGTGTAGCCGATTGTCGCTTGCCGATTTGCCCACGCCGTTGATGGATTGCCCGAGGTTGGCAGAGAAGTTGGGTGGCCCGCGCATTCTGGTCAAGCGCGAGGATCAGACGGGGTTGGCGTTTGGGGGGAATAAGGTGCGCGAGTTTGAGTATTCCGTCGCACCCGCTGTGGATGAAGGGTATGATGTGTTGCTTCACGGCGCCGCGTCGCAGTCGAACCAATCGCGGTTGACCGCAGCGGTTGCGGCGAGGTTGGGTCTAAAGGCGGTGATGGTTGGGCGCAAGGATGACCATGCAGATCCCGTGAATGGCAATTTGCTGCTCACGCATCTGTTTGGCGCAGAGGTGCATTTGATCGAGAGCGAGCAGGAGAAGGTAGCTGTTATCGAGAAGTTAAAGGCCGATGGACACAGGGTCTATAACACGAGTTCGGACGGGTATTATTATCGCAGCGTGTCTTATGTGGATGGGTTTTTGGAATTGTGGGAGCAGATGCAGGCAATGGATGTGATGCCCGATGCGATTTATGTGTGTGCGGGCGTGCATACGCATACCGGGCTTGTCGTTGGTGCAAAAGCACTGGGTGTTGATGTGCGGATTATTGGCATAAGTCCAAGTCCACAGGACGATGAAAAAAAGAATGTGCAACTCGCCGAGGTGGCAAATGAGGTGTGTAAAATTTTGAATTTGGATCTGAGTTTTACGGCAGATGATTTTGAGAGTTATGGCAAATACGCGGGACCGGCTTATGGGGTCCTGACGGCCGGAGCGCGCGAGGCCGTCTTGTTGGCCGCGCAAACCGAAGGGTTATTGCTCGATCCCGTTTATGCGGGCAAAACTTATGGTGCGATGATTGAGCATATCCGCGAGGGATGGTATCGCAGAGATCAGACGGTTGTGTTTGTGCATACGGGTGGGACACCTGCGCTATTTGCTTATGGCAATGAGTTGCTGACATCGTATTAAGAAGGGATTTGAATGATGCAATCTGGATCTGAAGACGGTAGTCAAAGAGTACTTTACGAACCCGATGAGCAGCCTCCAAATACTATTACTTTCGCCCTTGGGTTTCAGGCTGCGCTGCTTTGTATAGCGGGCATTGTGATCACGCCTGTCATCGTGGTGAGGGCCGCGGGCGGGGGCGAGCCTTTTTTGTCGTGGGCGGTTTTTGCCGCGCTGATGGTCAGCGGGATAACGACGATATTACAGGCTGTACGCGTTTGGCGCATTGGTGCTGGTTACGTGCTTCTTATGGGTACTTCTGGCGCGTTTATCGCGGTTTGTGTGACGGCACTTGCCGAGGGTGGGCCAGCGATGCTCGCAACTCTGGTCATTATTTCGTCGTTGTTCCAATTCGCGCTCTCGACGCGGCTCTCATTGTTGCGGCGAATCATTACGCCAACCGTGGCTGGAACGGTGATCATGCTGATCGCGGTGACCGTGATGCCGATTGTCTTTGATATGTTGGGGGATGTGCCCGAGGGAACGCCGGTAGAGGCCGCGCCTGTGTGTGCGGTCGTGACGCTGATCTTTGTGGTGGTGCTCGCGCTGCGGGTTTCGGGGATGTGGCGTCTTTGGGTGCCGATCATCGGAATCGTTGTGGGATGTGTTGTCGCCTCATTTTTTGGGCTGTACGATATTCAGCGCGTTATCGAAGCTCCCTGGATAGGGTTTCCCGAAGCGGGCGGTTGGCCGGGTTTGGATCTCAGCTTTGGCCCCGTTTTCTGGTCGCTCCTGCCCGCCTTCATATTTGTGACTCTGGTCGGTGCGATCGAAACAATTGGCGATTCTATCGCTATCCAGAAGGTTTCGTGGCGTATGCCACGGGCGTCCGATTTTCGCGTAGTACAGGGCGCAGTTACCGCAGATGGCGTGGGCAATCTGCTTTCTGGTATTGCAGGAACTGTTCCCAATACGACCTATTCGTCCAGTGTTTCGCTCACAGAACTCACCGGCGTTGCCGCACGCGGCGTCGGCGTGTGTATTGGCATTGTATTTGTGGTGGCGTCCTTTCTACCCAAGGTGGCGGCACTCCTTTTGGCTATCCCCAATCCCGTGGTTGGGGCTTATGTGATCGTGTTGCTGGCACTGCTTTTTGTCGTGGGTATGCGGATCATCGTGCAGGATGGTGTGGATTATCGCAAGGCGCTGATTGCGGGGACCGCATTCTGGATTGGCGTAGGCTTCCAGAATCAGGCGATTTTTGCGGACTATCTCGGCGAGTGGTGGGGGGCACTGCTCGGCAATGGCATGACGTCCGGTGGCCTTACGGCGATTTTTCTGACGTTGTTTATGGAGTTGACAGCCCCGCGCCGGCAGCGCCTGGAGGCCGCACTCGCTGTCGAGGCTTTGCCAGAGATTGTGGCGTTTCTCGATAAATTCGCCTCGCGCAGAGGTTGGAATGCCGAGATGACAAATCGGCTGTGTTTGTCTGCCGAAGAAACCCTTCTGATTCTCATTCAGCAAGGAGAGGGCGAACAAGCGAAGAAACGCCTGCTTCTGATTGTTCGCAGCGATGGAAACAATGGCGCGGAACTCGAGTTTATCGCTTCGACTGGTGAGGGGAATATTGAAGACCGCCTGGCCTATCTCAGAGAACATACAGACGAGATGCCAGTAGAGCATGAGATCTCGTTGCGCTTGCTTCAGCATTTCGCGTCGTCTGTGCGCCATCAGCAATATCACGATGCGGATATTGTAACGGTTCGCGTTGAGGCTCCGGTGGGGGATAGAAGGAAGGAAGAAGGCGGCGAATCAACGAATCAACGAATCAACGAATCAGCGAATTAGCAAATCAACGAATGGAGTTCTCACTGACCTTGAGTGGTTGGGCGGGGGCGTCTATTCGTCTATTCGCGCTTTAATGTAGAGGTTTAATATGGCGGATTTTAAGACAATGGCCGCAGATGTGGGCGTGTTGCTAAAAGAAAAAGGGCAGACCGTGGCGGTGGCCGAGTCGTCGGCTGGGGGAATCATTTCAGCGGCACTTTTGGCCGTGCCGGGAGCGTCGGCTTATTTTAAGGGCGGTGGGGTGTGTTATACGGGGGACTCAAAGCAAATATTGATGGCTGTTTCCGATGCGGCAATGGGCGAGGCGAGGGCTGCGACAAAGACGCATGCCCTGCATCTGGCACGCGCTGCGCGCGAACGTTTGGGGGCGGACTGGGGTATTGGCGAGACGGGCGCGGCTGGTCCGACGGGAAATCGGTATGGCGATCCGCCCGGCCATACGTGTATCGGCGTTGTGGGTCCAGATGCCGAGCAAGCGATTGCGATTGCAACGGGCAGCGAGAACCGGGGTGAGAATATGGAGGTGTTCGCCCGCGAAGCATTGGACCTGCTGGTCGAATGTTTGCAGCGGGATTGATCAAGGAGGGAAATATGGCAGAGTTAGCGCTGTTGGGTGGCGAGCGTGAGGTTAAAGAGAAGGATGATATTTTATGGCCGATGTACGATGTGGCCGAAAGAGATGCGCTTGTTGAGGTGCTGGAGAGTCGGGCGTGGTACAATTCCTCGAAGTGTCAGGAATTTGAAGAGACGTTTGCGGCATTTCAAGATGCGAAATACGGGATCGCGTGTACGGGTGGCACGGTGGCTCTGGAAATGATTTGTCGCGGGGCGAGCATTGGTGTAGGCGATGAGGTGATTACGAGTGCCTATACGTTTATCGGTACGTGTTCGGGGATTCTAAAAGCAGGTGCTACGGTTGTTTTTTGCGATATAGACCCGGATACCAATAATCTCGATGTGGCGGAGGTGGAGAGTCTTATTACAGATCGAACGAAGGGGATTATGCCGGTGCATTTTGGTGGGTTGGCGTGTGATATCCAGCGGTTGCTGGATATTGCCGAGCGACACAATCTGGTGATTTTAGAAGATGCGGCGCACGGGTGGGGATCGACTTATAGAGATCGCGGGCTGGGTAGCTGGGGACTGGCTTCGGGGTTTTCTTTTCAGCAGAGCAAAAATATGACGGGTGGAGATGGGGGCATTGCCCTGACCAATGACGAGGCCGTTGCCGATGCGATTGGCTGTGCGGTCAATGTGGGGCGGTCGCGGTATGGTCGTACGGAGGAGTCTCGACAATGGGGCGGCAACCACCGGATGACGGAGTTTGTCGCTGCGGTCTTATTGTGCCAGTTGAAGCGCATTCCCGAGCATACGGAGATCCGCGAACAAAATGGGGCGATGTTGACGCGCACATTGTCAGAGGTTGAGGGTATTGAGCCGATCCACCGGTTGGAAGATGCGACCCGCGTCAACTGGCATGTGTATGGTGCGCGGTATTTATCCGAGGCATTTGAGGGCGTTTCTCGCGATGCATTTGTCAGGGCGATGCGCGCTGAAGGGGTGCCAGTGAGTACGGGATACGAGATGCCGGTGTACAAGCATCCGGTTTTTCAAGAGGATTGGAAAGCCCGCGATTACACGCCTTTTGCGTGGACAGATGCGGCGCAGGATTATCGCTCGTTGCACTTGCCAAAGGTCGAGCAGTATTGCAGGGAGCGGCTGTCGATAAGCCAGAGGGCTTTGCTGACTTCTGAAACGCGGATGCGGGATATGTCGCGCGCATTTGTCAAGGTGCGCGAGAATGCAGATAAACTTCGAGAGTGGGAGAGGAGATAATTATGTTTGAAAATGCAATTGGACTGAAACAGAAATACCGCAATGGTGAACGCATTATTGGCGTGTCTATGGCACCGAATACGCCGCCGGATCGGTTTGATCAGATTATGGACAAAGATGATTACGATTTCGTGTCTATTGATAGCCAGCATACGCCGTTGAGCGAGGAGCGCATTGCGGCGTTTTGCGATATGGCTGCCGAGCGCGATGTGTTCGTGCAGTTTCGGATCAAACACACGCGCAATGCCTATTTGATTGGCAATTATCTCGATTTGGGTCCGTGTGGGATCGAGATTCCGCAGACTGAGTTGGAAGAGACGGTTGATGATGCGTTGCACTATTTTTATTATCCGCCGGCTGGTGGGCGCAGTTTTGGCGGGGGACATCGGCGAGGCACGGAAGATAAAACTACGGAGGAGTACGCCGATTGGTGGAATAGTTTTGGGGTTTTGTGGTTGCAGATTGAGTCGGTAGAGGCCGCAACGCGCGGGCATTTGCTCGCGAAGGCGGGTGTGGATTGTTTGTCGATGGGTCCGACGGATTTGTCTATGAGCATTAAGGCGCATCCGCAACACTGGTTGAAGTCTGTGGATGATACGATCGCGTATTTGTGCAGGTCTTTGGAAGGGACTGGCGTGGCGGTCTGTCATCGCAACCGCACGCCGGATACGCGCGAGAAATACGCCGATATGGGGGTGACGGTGTTTTTGGAGAGTGCGTAAAGGAACAGGAGGGTGATGTTATGCCTGCTATGCCAGCAAGAGAGATTCCGTTGCCCGATGCGCCTCGAGATGAGGTGAATGCAGGGGAGTTTTTTGATCGG
Organism: Gemmatimonadota bacterium; assembly: GCA_026705765.1. Taxonomy (NCBI): domain Bacteria; kingdom Pseudomonadati; phylum Gemmatimonadota; species Gemmatimonadota bacterium. The sequence goes on along the minus strand of JAPPAB010000153.1, from coordinate 10,033 downwards.
GAGTCGATGACCTGTGGGTTGGAAGACGCTATTGCATCTTTGCCAGAGAGCGGTGGTCGGGTGCGTATTCCGGCGGGTACGTATCTTTTGCGCAAGACGCTGTACATACCCAGTCGGGTGAGTCTGGTCGGCGATGGGCCGGCGACGGTGTTGAGGATTCGGCCTTTGCAGGTGGCTTATCTGGCAAAGGATATTCGCAAAGGTGGTCGGGTGTTGACCTGTAAGACTTCGCCGCCTTTTCGCGTGGGTGAAGGGATTGGGGTTTGCGACGATAAGCACAGGGGGTGGTGGGGGACGCACGGGGAGGTCGAGCGGGTTGTGGGCAATCGCGTGTGGATGAGTGTGCCGTTTAATCGGCGGTTGTTGGCGCGTGACAATGCCCGGGTGGTGAATCTGTTTCCCTGTATCTGGGCAGAGAACGAGACGGATATTGAGATACGGGATTTGACGATTAAGGGTCCCGACGATTACGAGGGCGATTGGTGGGATTTTACGTATTCGGCGGTGCATATTGTGGGGTGTGAGCGCGTGCGCGTTCTGAATTGTTCGGTGTTTGGGTGGCCCAGCGATGGGTTTGGGATTCAGCGCGGTTGCGATGCCCAAGTGGCGCATTGTCAGGCTCATGGGTGCCGCGGGCATGGATTTCATCCCGGAACGGGGTTGGCGCGCAGTGTGTGGTCGCACAATATCGGGAAGGGAAATGGGGGTGATGGGTATTATTTTTGCGCGCGGGTACATCATTCGGTGTGTAGCGATAGCGTGTTTTCCGAAAATGGACAACACGGGATTGGCGGTGTGGCAAATGGGGGGGATCACCACAATATTGTGAGTAATAATGTGTGTTCGTACAATGGGATGTGTGGGATAGATGCCAATAGAGGAGATGAGCAGGTGATTACGGGGAATTTGTTGCTGAGCAATTCCCGGGCGGAAAAGGGAACATATCCCGGTATCCGCGTGCAGGATTTGACCCATTCGATTGTGCAGGGCAATCGGTGTGCAGACGATCAGGAGAAGCCGACGCAGTTGAAGGGTATTGAGGAGAGTGGTGAGAGCGACTATAATTTGATCGGTAGCAATTTGTGTGTGGGGATGGAGACGGCTGTTGCTGTTGTGGGAAGGAATAGCCGGGCAGAGGGGAATTTGGTATGACAGGAGATGAATCATGCTAACAGAAGAGCAAGTGGCGGAGTTTCACGAGAATGGGTTTTTGAATGGGGGGCCGGTGCTGGACGACGCGCAGGTCGAGGTGTTGCGCGAGGAGTTGTACCGGGTGATTGAGACTAAAGACCGCGATGATGTGCCGCAGCCGGTTTTGTTGCGCAATTTGGGCGGTGATGATTCGGCACCGGTCTGGCAGATTGTGAATATCTGGGAGGCGAGTGAGCCGTTTAAGAATTTGATGTATTCAGAGAAGATTGTAGAGGAGATGGCGCAGTTGACCGGGGCGTCGGAGTTGCGTATCTGGCACGATCAGATTCAGTACAAGCCCGCTGAAATTGGGGGGACGACCGGATGGCATCAGGACGCGCCGCTGTGGCCGATTATTCGGCCGATGACAGAGGTGAGCGCGTGGGTGGCATTGGACGATGTGGATGTGGAAAATGGGTGTATGAGTATGGTGCCCGGTTCGCACAAGTGGGGCAATCAGATCGCGTTTGTGCGACAGGTAAAGGATTTTGAAGCTATGCCGTCAAATTTTGAAGGCCATCCCATATCGGTGATGCGCCGGCCGGTGAAAAAGGGCGAGGTGCATTATCACCACGCTCTGACCTGGCACGGTTCGCACGACAATCGCAGCAAGCGACCCCGGCGTGCGATTGCAATTCACTATATGACGCAGGATACGTATTACGATGCGAGCGGCGATCACGTGATGAAGGAATTTGTAACCGTGGAAGATGGCGAGATTTTGCGGGGGGAACACTTTCCAACGGTGTGGAGGACTGAGTAAATAACTACACTTTCCGATCTTTCATGGGCATTGCGTAGTGGATTTGTCGGGCGACTGCGGTAAAGCCCGAGCGCGGATAAAAGTTCTGTCCAACGGGATTCTGGTCGAGGGTTTCGATTTTTGCCACGGCCATTCCCTGTTCTTCAAAATAGTCAAAGGCGGCTGTCATCAATGCTTTGCCGATTCCTTTGCCCTGGTATTCGGGCAAGACAGCGAGGTTGGGTATGCCGCCTATTTTGCTTTCATGGTCAATGCGCGTGGTGATGTAGGCCGCGACGTTGCCTTCGTCTTCCCAGACGAAGATGCCATCGGCATTGGCGGCGACGTCTGCGTCTATGTGTTTGGCTTTGCGTGCTTTCCAATCTGTGTCGGCAAATTGACCGAAGTTTTTTTCGATGTTCTGGTCGATTGATACCCCATCAAAACAGATAACGGTGATTGCTTTGAGGGCGTCGAGGTCTTCAGGGCGGTATTTTCTGATCATGGGATTAGTCCTTTACGCGCCGATGCGGACGAGGGCGAGTGTGAGAAAGATGATGCCGATCACACAGATCCATGTGACGATGAATCCTATGACTGTTTCTTTGGATGGTTTGCGAATTTCAAGGCCAAACACGATAGCCTCCTCGGAAATTAGTTGAACGATAAGACTAAAATGCCAAAACTGTTTTTGGGAATCAAGAGATTCGTGCAGGCGCCAGACCATTCGCGGATCGAGATTTCTATTTTGCCCGCGCCTTCCATTTCCGCATTTCCGCCATTTGATGCATTGAGTCTTTCATGGGCTACATAGCGATATTTGAGCGTGCCTTCATATTTTTTGCCGTCGATGGTGAGGCTCGGCGATAGGTCGTCTGCCGTGCGGTTGCTGATGAGTACAAAAAGGTGCGCGGCACTTCCGACTGCCTGTGCTTGAACGCCTGGTATTTGTTTTCCCTCGTATTCGAGCTGTCCATTGAGGATGGGTGGGTTTTGGATGGCGAGGGCGAATTTTGTGTCCGATTCCGCGAATGCTTCTCCGATTAACTGAAGGGGATAGTAGGTGGCGCGCCGGATTGTTTTTCCAAAGTCCGCCTCTGGTTCACCGCCGTATTTCCAATTGGTTCTCGGCGATGGAGGCGTGATTGGGGAGAATGCGGGGAATCCTTTGCCGGGACCAGCAAGTACGTGAAAGTTCGCATGGGTAATGCGCGGTTGTGTGAGCATTTTTAAGAAGAAGTCGCCCGTGTACATGGCGTGCAATTGTGTGTTGGCGACCCGGTTTGCGGGGTTGGCGATATTCCATTCTGTTATCCACATTTCTTTGTTGAGGAATAATTTTTCATAGTAGGCCAGGGCGTCATCGAAGTCGCAGTGGATCCAACCAAAGAGATAGCCTCGATATTCCTCAATTTCTTTTTTTCGAGCGGTCCGATAAGCATAGACGTGAACGGTATAGGCGTCGTAAAATTGATCCGCTGCCGCCAATGCACTGTCCCATTTGCGTTGATCCAGATTTTTTTCAAAGCCGTTCTTGTGGAAGGCTACCGGGCTTGCACAGACCGAGACTTTTATGGTTGGGTCAACGGCTTTCATCGCCTGTGCATGTTTTTTGGCTTGTGCGATATAGGTTTCGGCAGAGGGGTATTTTTCCGCGTACCACGGCAGATAATATTCATTTCCGAGTTCCCAATACGCGATCTCATATCCCTTGTTTTTTGCGTATTGGACCCACCCGGCACTTTCTTCCGGGCTTCCCGTCCACAGGTTGACGACTACGATGGGCGTTATTTTTAGCGCGTTGCACATTTGCATGAAGTCGTCAAATGCAAGTCTCCCGTTTCTCCTTTTTTTCAGTCTGACAAAATTGCCTCTGTTTCGTCTGTTGAGTTGCTCGCTGCCGGTTGAACTCATTTCGCTCTGGATAAATCCAGCTATTTCCCAGTGGTAAAAATTGCCGATTGTGCCTCCGGGAAAACGCAGTATCTGGGGTTGCAGGTCTTTTGTGAGCGCGACGAAGTTGGCGTCGAGATATCCGTAGTCTCCGCTCATCATGTTCGTGTTGAAGCCATAGAGGTTTTTGGGGAGGGTTTGCGTTTTGCTGCGGTCAATTTCTATATGCAGTGCAGGGTCTGCAGCTCCCAAACTCGTGTAGAGTGCGGCGATAAGCAATATGGCTATGAGACGCATGATGAATCCTTACTCCATAACAACTTTTATGCCAGCTTCGCGCAATTTGTGCTCTTGCCCAACAGGTGTGTGGAGCAAGGTGTAAAAGCGGTCGAGTCGCTCTTTGTCTTGCGGTTTGGTGAGTTTGCTGACGATGATGAGTGCGGCAAAGCCTCCGGCGATGTAGAGTACGTAGCGATAGGGCAATTCCCAGCCGAGGCCGCCGATGTAGATGCCCAGGCTTTCCAAATCGATGATTGTTTGACCGGATATGGCGAATAAGAATGCCGAGACGATCAGGCCCGCCCAGGCACCGGGTGCATTGCATCTGCGCCAGAGAATTCCCCCCCAGAAGGCGATACCAAAGAATGCCACGAGCGACCAGGAGAGGCGGATGATTGCGACGACAGAGGTGAAGTAGAGTGCGATGATTATGCCGAATATGACGAGTATGAGGGCGACGATGCGGCCCGTGGTGAGGTAGTGTTTGTCGTCGGCTTCGGGTTTGAAGAGGGGTTTGTAAAAGTTTTCGACAAAGAGGGCGGCGCCATCGACCATGAATGAGTCGCAGGTGGACATGACCGCGGCGATCATCGAGGCGAGCATGATGCCGATGAGGCCGATGGGCAAGAGGTCGCGCGAGGCGAGCCCAAAAGCGTGTTCGGGATCGTCGATGTTGGGATAAAGGGCAATGCAAGCTACGCCGGTAAATGCCCAGGCTACGGTGCAGAGGCGTTTGATCATGTTGCCGTATGTGAATCCCACGCGGGCTTCGCGTTCGGTTTTGCCCGCACCGCCAATTTCCATGTGGTGGGGTTGGGCAATGATGCCGACGAGGGCGTTGATGACGACCATGACGATGAAGAAGGGCGTGATGCGGTCGTATCCAGGTGGGGGATCGCCGGGTGCTTCGAGGCTGAATTTTTCAATGGGTACTTGCTGGTGAAGGCCGGTGAAGCCGCCGACGCCGTCGATGACAAAGGGGACGAGGAGAAAAGAGAGGACGATGATGAAGATGCCCTGGATAAAGTCGGTGATGATGGCCGCGGGCAGGCCGCCCAATAGACCGTAGGAGAGGAAGAGGACGGTCATGACGCCGATGGCGATTTCGGGAGAGATCGCGCCGCCGGTCATGGCGCTGGCTGTTTTGCCCGTGCCCAGAAGCATGATGCCGATTTGTATGGCAAAGTAGAGCAGGCCATAAAGGGCGTAGAAATAACCGAGGGAGTTGCTGAATCGGTCTTCAAAGAAGTCCGCGATGGTGAGGTAGCGCAGTCTTCGCCATATTGGCGCGATGAGCCAGTAGAAGGGGGTGGCGAATAGATAGAGCCATTGATACCATATCCCCGCCATGCCCAGTTTGTAGGAGGCTCCTGCTACGGTGACGGCCTGGTCGGTGTGGGTGCCGGTGCCAAAGGCGTGCATGATCATAAATGCTTTGCCAAAGCTGCGCCCACCCATAAAATAGTCGCCCGTATTTCTGATTTTGCGGGCGACCCATAAGCCGGCAATCATAATGCCGATTAAATAGATGGCGAGCGTGGCAAAGTCCAGCAGGTGTAGTCCAAGCATAAATTTCCTCTATCAGAATGTATCTTTTTGCGGTGTTGCGCCGTCGGCTACGTCGCGTTTCCAGGCATCGATTGTATCGCACATTTGTCGGACGCGGTCGGGCTGTTGTGATGCGAGGTCGTTGCTTTCCGATATGTCCTGGGATAGGTCGAATAGATGCGGCGTGCCTTTGTCGATTACGAGCTTGTACTTGTCGTCGCGCATGGCAAGGCCATTCCAGAACAATTGTCGGACACCGGGTTCATTTTCGCCGAGGAGGGTGGATTTGAGGCTGATGCCGTCAAAGTGGTCGTCGGGTGCAGGTGCCCCTGCGAGGGCGCACATGGTGGGAAAGAGGTCGATGCTGATGGCGAGTTGGTCGGTGACGCTGTTGGGGGCTATTGTTCCGGGCCACCATGCAATGGCGGGGACGCGGTGGCCACCTTCCCATACCGTGCCCTTGTTCCCGCGCAACGGGGCGTTGGATTCGGGATTTTGACGGGTGCCGCCGTTGTCGGAAAAGAAGAAGACAAGGGTGTTTTCTTCAATGCCGAGTTCTCGCACTGTGCCCATGATTTCGGCCAGGCTGTCGTCCATGGCTTTCATCATCTGGCAATAGGTTTCCCGGGGGTCGTCGGGATGAAAGTCGGCTTTTTCTGGACCGCGAATGGCGGGATCGTCAGGTCCTTGCAATGGGGTGTGTACGGCTTCGTGTGCAACGTAGAGGCAAAAGGGCGTGTCTTTGTGGTCTTTGATGAATTGTACGGAATGCTGGGTGATGAGGTGTGTGGTATAGCCTTCTTCTTCAATGTGTTCGAGGCCCTCCCACCAGTCGTACACTTCCATGCGGTCGTAGTGCGAGATGTAGTCGATGTTGCCGCTTACATATCCGCGAAAGCGATCAAAGTCGTGGTGCAGGGGATTGAATTTTTTGTCGTACCCGAGGTGCCATTTGCCAAAAATGGCAGAGGTGTATCCAGCTTGTTTGAGTAGTTTGGGAAAGGTGATTTCAGAGGGGTATAAGCCCACATAGTGGTCGGCACTTTGGGGATTGGCGCCGATTACTTTGGGTACGCCTGCGCGCTGTTGATAGCGTCCGGTGAGCAATCCGGCGCGCGTGGGGCTGCAAACGGCACCGCTGGCGTGAAAGTCGGTGAATTTAAGCCCTTCGCGGGCCATTTTTTCCATTGCGGGCGTGTCGATCCAGCCCCCGTACGCACTGGAATCGCCATAGCCCATGTCGTCGGCGAGTACGATGATGATGTTGGGTTTGTTCATACGTTTAATTCGCTTCGTTCATTCTAAAGCCGGACACAATGGTGCTGTCTTTGCGTTCCAAAATGTTGTTGGGATCGATGCGGTAGGGATCGTCTTCTGCGCGGCCCACGGGGTGCATCTGGGTGCTGTGGTAGCCGAAGCGCACGGATTTTCGCCATTCGTCGGTGCGGTTGCAATCGGACCAGTGAATGATCTGATAGCTAAAGAAGATGACGTCTCCTGCTTTTGCCGGGATCAGGATGGAGTCGATTTTGTCGGGGTGGTAATCGTCTGGCGGCAGATGAGGAGAGGTGTCTGGACCCAGGACGTGAACGAGCGGACCTTTTTTGTGGCTGCCGGGTACCACGCGCAAGCACCCGCTTTCTATTGGGGTGTCGTCCAGGTGTAGCAGGCAATCGACAAAATCGGGGCCGTCGTGCGGATAAAAGGGATAGTCCTGGTGCATGGGAAACGGTGTGCCGAGTTCTGGCGGTTTGGCATGGAGGACGGTGTGGTGCCACTGAACGGTGTCGCGGATCAGGTCTTCCACACAGCCGACGAGGCGTTCGTTAAAGATGGCGCGTCCCCAGGTTGCGGAGTAGAATTGGGGATTGTGCATGAAGACGGCTTTGGTGTTGAGGCGTTCGTCTTCGGGCAAGTATCTATCGCGCCAGGGCCCCCGCCAGCCAATGGTCTCATTGCCCCAATTTTCGATGATGCGCACCATTTCCGAGCCGAGTTCGGCGGTTTCTTCAGGGGTAAAGAGGGCTTCGCATTTGAGGTACCCATTTTCGTGGTAGAAGTCGGTTTGTTCTTGTGTGAGCATGGCGTCCTCCAATATAATAACGCAAGAGAACAAGGGATTGGCAAGGATCTCCCCCGGTCCCTACGTCTCCCCGTTCTCTTGCGTGATTTTTTTCATAATTGCATCGGCGCCCAATATAGCATGATAGGCGCGTGAGTGAAAGTAAAATTCCGCTTTTTCAGGCCATTATTTTGCAGAAATTTGAATGGCTGCATTTGGAAATACAGCGACGCGGGCATTATCGGGCAATTTTTCGATGAGTTGGTTGCGGAGTGTGTCCCAATCGCGGAAGAGAACGCCGTCGGGGTTGCGTTTGTAAAATTCGTCAACCGGAAAGTTTTCAGACCACATCAGGGTCTGGTGCGGGCCTTCGATTGTGGGTTCGGGGAGTTCTTGCTGGGGCTGTTCGGATTTTAGTTTGCAAAACCGCGCGTAGTCTATTTCGTCGTATAGTCCGTGGTGACAGATGCCATCGGTGGCGGGATTGATGGCGACTTTGTACGCGTTTTCGAACAGCCGTAGCGGCCAGAGAGCTTTGGCGGTTTGTACGGGGTCGTAATCGAGGGGGTAGGCGTTGGCTATGACGAGGTCAGGCTCTATTTCGGGTGTTTGGGTTGCGTAGGTTTTGAGTGCGAATCGGGCGCCGGTGCGCTGCGCCTGGATGAAGTCGCCCACAAATACACCGGTGATCTGGCGTTTGCGGTTGAGTGTTACGTTGACGACGGCATCAAGGCCCAGGACTTTGGCGACTGCTTCGGCGGCGTCTCGATGGTCGGGTTCGTCGCCCTGTCGTTCAATATTGGCGTGTCCTCGGCTTGCGTAAAAGGTATGGAAGTAGAACATGGTGGCAAAGCCCGAGACACCCGGTAAGATGAGTTTGGCGCCGCCGCCAAATCCCACGTTGCCGTGGGGATAGATGCCGCCAACGCAGAGCTTGAGGTCGGCGTCTGCGACAATTCTGTCGATGTAAATGGGGAGGCCGCTGTCCAGACTGCCCAGGGCGCGGAGGTCGCCGCCCATGAAGTTGTGGTTCGTAACTTGATATGTGCGGGCGATATCAGCGCCCACTTTTTTGTCGATTTCCTCCGCGTCGATTGGGCGGTGAGAGCCTCCACCTACGACAATACGGATTTGATTTTTGGGGATGCCTGCGGTGTCGAGTTCTTTGAGGACATAGGGGATGAGTTCGGCTGCGGGTGTGGGGCGGCTCAGGTCATCTACGATGATTGCGGCGCTGTTTTTTCCTTTGGCGAGTTCGGATATCGGCGGTGTGCCGATGGGGTTGTCAAAGGCTGTTTGGATCTGCTCTGCGGTCACTTGAGGACAGTCCTGTGGACCAAAGGTTTCGACTGTCCAGCCTTCGGAAAAGGTGAGGGTGAGGGCTTCATCACCCGCCCAGGCACGGGTGTGTATTGTGGCGGTGTTGTTCATCGCGGCCTCTTTTGTTTTTGTGCGGTTAGTTTGGGGTCTTGTTTGATGAAGTACATTATAAAACACAGCCGTTGAGTACACAAGAACTTTGCGATAAAAAAAGTTGGATTTGTTGCCTGAGATTGATCTGGATGAGAAGTACATTTCTTTCACCATACCGCTCATCCATCGCTCAAAATATACACTTTTGCCGCCAACGTCTGCGCTGCTCCATCTCCGATTCAATAGGCAATCCACAAATTCAAGTTGTGAACAAGACCGCAATACAGCATATTGAAGGCATAATGAGATGCTTATATGCAATTTATCGCTCAATTCTGTGATAATTTCATTTTTTGGCCTGATATTTGCTTGGGTTCTGACTGTTGCGTTTGTCCAAAATACGACCAACTCTCAGACCAGGGCATCTTACATGGCAGAATTTGATACGATTTCTAAACACCTGATTCAAATTTATCCCGACGACTTCGCCAGCTTTACCCTTGAACGCGAGGACATTGAAGTTCTTGCAGTCATTGACACAGAACAACTCACTGTTGAAGCACGCCAGACCGATAGCCTGATTCGCGTGCGTATTGACGGCGAGGAGGCATTGGTCCACAACGAGTTTCAAACCACGGACAGCACCAATCCGCCTATGCCACGCCGCATGGCGGGCTATATCGGACGAGCTATTGAGCATCATGGTCTGCCGATTTATTCCAATGTCATCTACCTGCGTCCGGATGCCGGGCAACGCGATCTTGGGTACTATGTCCAGGAGCGTCCTGGCTACCAGATCGCGATTCAGTACAGGGTGATCAGGCTGATTGAGATAGAAGGCGAGCGCGTTCTCGAATCGGGGCAATCGGGTCTGATCCCTTTCACGCCATTGATGAAGCCACCTG